>WTCH01000008.1 GCA_013138675.1 Woeseiaceae bacterium
CAGGCCCTCTTGGCATTTGTACTCATTAGATACCCCCGATCGGCGATCGGTTGCAACAGGGACCCAAAAAAATGCCGTATGAGTTGATCGATATTGGCGCCAATCTTACGCACCGCGGCTTCGATGAAGACCGTGCCGAGATGATGCAACGCGCAGATGACGCCGGCGTGACCAGAATGATCGTTACGGGCAGCAGTAACCAGGGCAGCCTGGACGCCGTGGATCTCGCTGAAACCGAGCCCGGACGGCTGTACGCCACGGCAGGCGTGCATCCGCATCATGCCGCAGATTTCGACGACAGTAGCGCCGACCTGATTCGCGAGCTGGCTGCCAAAGACTGCGTTGTGGCTGTCGGGGAGTGTGGGCTGGACTACTTTCGCGATTTCTCGCCTCGCCAGGCTCAACTGGCCGCGTTTCAGTCACAGCTGGACATAGCGGCTGAGACCGCGATGCCGATTTTCCTGCACCAGCGCGACGCGCACGACGATTTTGTCGATGTGCTCGAGCCGATGCTGCCACGGATAACCCGAGCCGTTGCGCACTGCTTCACAGGTGAACACGAATCCCTGCGTGAATACCTCGCAATGGGGCTGTGGATCGGCATCACCGGCTGGATCTGCGATGAGCGGCGCGGCGCCCACTTGCACGATATTGTTTCGGCTATTCCGGACGACCGGCTGTTAATTGAGACGGATGCGCCCTATTTGCTACCGCGCACGATCCAGCCGAAACCAAAAACACGGCGCAACGAACCGGCCTACCTGCAGGAAGTGTTGCGTGTAGTCGCCGAAGCGCGAGGACAAACTGAAGAGCACGTAGCGAGAATTACGACGGAGAACGCTATTCGCTTTTTTGGGCTGTAACGGGACGCCACATGACCAGGTCGTTGTAGGTTGCCTTGCCGAGTTTGAAGTCCATGGTGCCAACCTGTTCAAAACCGTACTTGCGATAGCAATTGACGGCCCAGGGCGCGCCTTCCCAGACAGAAAGCCAGACACCTTCAGCCGACTGCTCGTGCGCGTAGCGAGTGGCGGCATCGATCAACCGGCCACCGATGCCGAAGCGCTGCTGATCCGGCATAACATAGACCTGGTGCAACTCGAGTGCCCGCGCCACCGGAATTTCATCCGGTTGCGTGCCCTCACGGATCTTGGTGAATCCGACCGCCACATCACCATTGAGTGCCAGCAAGTAGCAATACCCCGGTAAGCGCATGGACGCGTGAATCGCAACTTCGCTGAAAAAGTCCTCGAGATGTGCCACGAGGTCGTCAGGCTCAGACCATTTTTCATAGGCCGCGTGAAAAGACGCATGCCCTATGGCGGACAACGCCGCGACATCAGCGACGCCCGCCTCACGAATTGAAATGCTGGCCGTCACTTTTTTCGTTGCGAGTACATCTGGTCCACCTGGGTACCGAGAGCCGCCTTGCGAATCAGGTCCCAATGCGGCTTGAATGCCTCGATCTTGAACTTCGCGGCAGACTTGTCGGCCTCACCGAACTCGTCCAGCAGCTGGTCGAGATCACTAACGAGACTCGGTACACCCTTGGTGAACTCCGCACCGTCGAGAAACAGGATGCGGCCCGCAACCGGCACCTGGCGAACGATGTGCCTGACTGCGGCAATGCGGTCGTACAGTGCTGCCTGCGGATTGGAAAACGTGTAACGACGTTCCTTGGTGATGACAGTCCATTCCTGCATCTTGTCGCTGCCAAACACAGTCCCGGAGGCGTCCTTGATGTCGACAATCAGCAATCCCTGCGACGTCAGTAACAGGTGATCGATCTGGATCTCGCCGTCGTCTCCGTTGGGTATCAGCAATCCGTCGATACGATCATGACTGATCTCACCAAGAATTCGCTTGAGTCGACTTCCACCTTGATTGCGCCGATACAGGTACCAGACGAGCAACAGGACGAGTACTACCGCCCCGAGGAGCCAGGGCGTATTAGCTGCTGTGAACAACTTATCCATCAGCGAAATGTGCCCCCATCGCTGCGGCGAGCGAACCCAAATGAGGTTCGATGGACTCGCAGCGACTCGGACGCGACAGGATGTCGGCCAGCTCGTCGGGCAACGGCACCGTCTCGCCGATCAAAGGCTCAACAATCGTTTCGAACTTGGCCGGGTGTGCCGTCGCTACGAGGATCCAGTCATTGGCCGTGCGCAGCTCTGCGTCGAATTGCCGCCAGGTGTGCGAGGCCGTTGCTGTATGCGGACAGGTCGCGAAACCGAATTCGGCAAAGTCCTTTCGAATACTGGCCTCGATCTGTTCGTCGTCGACAGATAAAACGCCAAGGCAGTCGCGCAGTACATCGGCCTCGCCAATGAGGTTGCGTAGTCGCTCCATATTACTGGGATCACCGACGTCCATTGCTGAAGCCAGCGTTTGTACACTGGCACGCGGAATCCACACGCGCCTCTCGAAATATTCTGGCATCGTACGGTTCGCGTTGGTCGCGAGCACTATCGGTCCTATCGGCAAGCCCATTTCACGGGCCATGATACAGGCCAGTGCATTGCCGAGGTTGCCGGTCGGAATCACAAAGCCGGGTTTCTTGCCGGTCTCACGAAAGTGTCGCAAGCT
>WTCH01000192.1 GCA_013138675.1 Woeseiaceae bacterium
GGCACGGTTTGCCGTATGAGAAATTCCCGGGCTACGAAGGTGCTTTCGTTGCCATGAAGGCTCCTGAGGGAACGATGCTCTACGCCTTCGATGAAGACTTTCTGGGCGACCTGTATGAGGTCGAGGAATCTGACGACCTAAGTGAGTACCCTCAGTAGGTCCATCGCGCGGCCAAGGTAGGAGCGGCCAAACAGGTTCAGATGATTCAACACGTGGTAGAGCTGATAGAGCTTCATGCGCTGTACGTGTCCGGCGGCCATCGGCCAACTCCTCTCGTACGCCTCGTAGAATGCACGGCCAAAACCACCGAACAGCATTGTCATCGCGATGTCCGACTCGCGATCACCGAAGTACACAGCCGGGTCGAAGGTAACAGGCTCTCCGTCGACTGAGCCCCAGTTGCCGCCCCATAGATCACCGTGCAACAGGGACGCTTGCGGCTCGTGGTCTGCGAACAAGTCCTGCAATCTGTCAGCCAGCTTCGCCACCAAGTCCGATAACTCCGCTCCATGACCGTTTGCCACCGCGAGCTCAACCTGAAAGCCAAGCCTGTGCTCGCGATAAAACGCGACCCAGTTATCGGTCAGGTTGTTTCTTTGCGGTGTCAGGCCAATCGTATTGTCACGAAACCAGCCGAACTGGTCCTGCGTGTGACGATGCAGTCGAGCGAGCTGTTCACCGAAACATTGTTCACTGTTCTGCGTCGTCGGCTCGAGCTCAAGGCGCTCAAGGTCGATGTAACTCTGGCCATTCATGATCCCGCAGTCGATAACTTCGGGAACGCGAACCTCGCCAGTCGCGCGCAGCTCATTAAGCCCGTCAGCCTCGGCCTCGAACATTTCGAGGTCCGACTCCGGCCCGGTCTTACGGAATGTGTTTCTCAATCGCGACTCAGGTCCGCGATGCGCTCGGCCTGACGACGCAATGCGGTACCTATGTTGGCCTCGTCAAACAGGGCGTTGATATCGCCAAGTTTTGGCTGGGAGCGTTGCAACGCAACCTCGGCATCATCGATCGGCGCGTCGCAAGCTATGCCAGTCAACTTGCGCGCCAGGTATGCGTCTTCTTTGTGGGCCGCCAGTTTCTCGCCCAGTGTCTTGGATCCGCGCACGTTGATTTCGTGCACCTTGTCGAGATTTTCATAGATATCATCGAGGCTGCTGAAGCTTTCGAGTAGCACCGAGGCCGTCTTTTTGCCGACCCCAGGGACGCCCTTGATGTTATCGACAGCATCGCCCGCAAGTGCCAGGAAATCGGCGATCTGTTCGGGTGGCACACCAAACACTCCGGCAATCTCCGCGTACGTGATCTTGCCCTTGCCGGCGAAATCCCAGAACACATCGTTTTTCGAAACCAGCTGTGCCAGGTCCTTATCGCGCGTCACGATTGTGGACGGCCTGTTGACCGTTCGGCCATGTTCGACGAGCGTGCCGATCAGGTCGTCAGCTTCGTACTTCGGACTGCTCCACTCCAACAAACCGAGCGCGCGCGTGTATCGCCGGCACTGCGCAAACTGCCGTTTGAGGTCTTCCGGCGCCGGATCGCGGTTGGCTTTGTATTCGGGGTAGATCGCTGTTCGAAACGACTCCGTCATGCTCTGGTCGAACAAGACGCCGACATACTCCGGATTGACCCGCTCCAGGAAATCGCCGAGGAACCGACAATAACCGTACAACGCGTTTACCGGGTTACCGTCGCCATCAACCATGTCTTCGGGCATCGAATAATAAGCCCGAAACACATAGACACTCGCGTCGATCAAATATTGCATCGGGCCTGAAGGCCCTCCTACTCGTGGAAGTGCACGTCGACGATTTCCTTACCATCGGCGAGATGGTCGGATAGCCGCGCATGCAACGGACTCGAGCGTGGAATGTGCGCGAGCAGGTATTGCATCTGGTCAGCAAGCACGCGACGTCCTTTCAGGTAAATGTACTCGGCGTAGGTCGGTGTAAACGGCACAGCAATTAGCTGCATCGCCGCCTGCTCCGGTGTCCGGCCACCCTTGTAGTTGTTGCAGCGCCGGCAGGCTGTCGCGACATTGTTCCAGGTGTCACCGCCGCCATGCGATATCGGCGTAATGTGATCGCGAGTAAGGTCACGTGTCGGGTAACGCATCGCGCAGTAAAGACAGAGGTTCGCATCTCTCTTGAACAATGTGCGGTTATTCAGTGGCGGCACGTACTCGTCGCGATTCCGGGAAAGCCCCTGGCTTGTGCCGTGCGTTGCGATAATTGAATTAACATCAACCTTGCTACGCAAGCCACTCAGGCTGCTGTAACCGCCAAACACCGTATAGAGAAGCGTGCCGGTTTGATAGGCAACCTGATCGGCATGATAAAGCCGGACGGCCTCTCGGTAGTCAATCCACTCGAGTGGCATCCCAGCTACATCCGTTCGCAACACCTGCTGCGAGATATCTGTGACGATTCCTGCAAGCATCGATTTGTCCGGTCGTGC
This sequence comes from Woeseiaceae bacterium, assembly GCA_013138675.1. Taxonomy (GTDB): domain Bacteria; phylum Pseudomonadota; class Gammaproteobacteria; order Steroidobacterales; family Woeseiaceae; genus UBA1847. Next base: position 2,461 of record WTCH01000192.1, read on the forward strand.
CCCGCACGACTTATGCCTGCTAAGTTTGCCGATTAGGCGTCAAAAAGCAACACGTATCGCTAAAGTGCCTTGAACACCGCGTCCAGACTGTCTTTCGCGTCACCAAACAACATTCGCGTGTTCTCCTTGAAGAACAGCGGGTTTTGCACGCCTGCATAACCTGTGGCCATGCTGCGTTTGAGAACGATTGTCGTTGTACCCTTCCAGCATTCGAGCACCGGCATACCCGCAATCGGGCTGTCCGGGTCGGTTTGCGCCGACGGGTTTACGATATCGTTTGCGCC
>WTCH01000371.1 GCA_013138675.1 Woeseiaceae bacterium
GATTGGTTGATCGTCCACGCTGATCTGCACATCGCCGAGCATGCAAAGATCGAGTCCGGTCGCGGTAACAATGATATCGGCCTCAAGCTCTTCCCCTGATCCGAGGCGTATGCCGTTTTCTGTGAACTCGGCGATGGTATCGGTGACGACAGATGCACGACCGTCGCGGATCGCGTGGAAGAAATCGCCGTTGGGAACGAGACAAAGGCGTTGGTCCCACGGGTCGTAGCGCGGTACGAAGTGCTTGTCGAAGTCGACGCCTTTCCCCAATTCCTTACGCGCCATCTTCAGCAGCTTTTTGCGTATTTTCTGCGGTGCTGTTCGGGTCCGCCGGTAGATCAGGCGCTGGAATCGAATGTTCTTCCACCGGGTGATCGAATAGGCCGTCTTTTCCGGCAGCAGCCGTTGCAACAGCTTCGCTATCCAGTCGGTGTCCGGTGCCGAGGCCATGTAAGTGGGGGAGCGCTGCAGCATCACGACGTGCTCTGCCTCCTTGGCCAGCTCCGGGAGCAGCGTCACTGCGGTCGCGCCCGAGCCGATGATGACGACCTTCTTGCCGCTGTAGTCGAGGCCCTCAGGCCAGTGTTGTGGATGTACGGTCTCGCCCCTGAAGCTGTCGCGCCCCTTGAACTCGGGCAGGTATCCCTGCTCGTAGTTGTAGTAGCCGGCGCACATAAGAAGAAAGTTGCAGCGAATCGTGACGATCTCGTCGGTGGCCGTGTCATGCGTTGCTACGGTCCAGGCGGCTTCTTCGCTCGACCAACTCGCCGAGGTCACCATTTGTTGATAGCGAATGTTGCGGTCGATGCCTGCCTCGGACGCCGTTTCCCAGATGTAATTCAGAATCGAGAGACCGTCGGCAATGGCCTTGCCTTCCGTCCATGGCTTGAAGTTGTAGCCGAGCGTGTACATGTCGCTGTCCGAACGGATCCCCGGGTAGCGAAACAGGTCCCAGGTGCCGCCCATCGATTCCCGCCCTTCGAGAATCAGGTAGCTGGTGTCCGGACACTTGTCCTGCAAGTGCCAGGCGGCGCCGATGCCGGACAGGCCTGCACCGACGATGACGACATCAAAGTACTCTTCGGCCATAAGCGGTAGCATCCCACAAATGCGCCCTGGCGGCGAAGGATGCGGCAATGACAAACCCAGCTAACAAGACAGTCCTGATTACCGGTGCCGGCGGTGGTTTCGGCCGGCAATTGGTGCGCCAGTTTCGTGCCGCGGGTGCGAAACTGATACTGACAGATGTCACCGATCACGCATTGCACGGCGTTGTTGATGATGCCGGCGACGACCTTGTCGTCTCGGTTGCCGCCGACCTCACCTCGGAAGAGGGATGCGACACCGTCGCTGAAACTTGTACGTCCCGAAACGTGGTACCGAATATCCTGGTCAACAACGCGGGAATCGCTGTCGCCGGGCGGCTGGACAAGGTCCCGCGGGACCACTGGGAAAGCCTCATGCAACTCAACCTGCTGGCGCCGATGAGGCTCTGCAACCTGCTTCTTCCCGGGATGATCGAACGCGGTAGCGGACATATCGTCAACGTATCGTCCATCGCCGGATGGCTCGGCGCCAAAGGGCTCTCCGCATACTGTGCGTCGAAGTTCGGGTTGCGTGGATTCGGCGTATCGCTGGCCGCCGACCTGGAGGGCACCGGCGTTCACGTGACCAACGTCTACCCGTGTTTCAGTCAGACGGCAATTCTGGACTCGCCACAATATGGATACGAGGAGCGACGGACCGTACCCGCGTACCTGATCTCAGAGCCCTCAGATGTCGTTGCACGGATGATAGATGGTGTCCGCCGCAATAGGCTGCATGTATTTCCGGATAAGTACTCGCGCGGCATTTACTACGTCGCCCGATTCGTGCCTTGGCTGTTGCCGGTGCTTGATCGGCGAATGCAGGCTCAGTTAGCCGCCCATGCCTCGTAATCTGCTCTTAGCGCGAGATAACGCGGGTGGTCTCGCACCTTGTCGAACGTTGGGTCGACACTTAAGCGCAAGTAGATGTACGGCCCGCGTACTTTGACCATGCGATCGATGTAATCCAATGCCTCTTCAGGGGCACCGGCCCGCAGCAGTGCGTTCGCGTAAGCATGCAGGTAGTCGACTTCCGCCCATGCATCAGGTCGCCGACTTTCTTCAAACGCCGCAATCACATTTCGCACGCCGTCGAGGTCGCCAACGTATCCCGGCAATTCAACGGGAAGATACATTGCGTTAGCCCGCCAACCTGCCGGGTAGGGAACATCGCTGCTATTAATGCGCGCTTTGATCTCCTCGAACAATGCCTGGGCCGCCTCGGTTTCTCCGAGCGCGAGCAAAACTTCAGCCCGCGAGATATTGTAAACCTCCGGCGCATGTCCTGGGCTGCGGAATTTCTCGGGCCATGTGTCGAGAGTGTTGCGCATTCTTTCGGGGTCGCGCGACATCAACGCGTAATCCACTCGTGACAGATAGAAAATTTCTGAATGATCTCCGCGGAGTGTTTCGACTTGCTGCCACGCGCGTTCGACGTCGCCTCGCTGTATCCATGAGAGACTG
>WTCH01000330.1 GCA_013138675.1 Woeseiaceae bacterium
TCGTACTGGCCCTCGCGCTCTCAAGCCCCTTGGCGCTGGCAGAAGGCTTCCGAATTCTCTCCTGGAACATCTCGTACAATGCATTCGAGGAAGAGGCCGAAGAATTTCAATCGCTGCTGCAATGGGCCGACCCCGACATTGTGCTTCTCGATGAAGTATATCCATCGGTCCCTCTCGAGGGCCTGCATACTGCTCTCGCAACTCTGCGACCGGGTGAAGATGAGACCTGGCGAGTGAACTACGGTATCAGCGGCGGTCGGCAGCGTGACATCATCGCCAGTCGCGCACCGTTGGAAGCGTTGCCCGAATTTTCTTCGATGGTTCCGTACCCGGAGGACGAACGCCAATACATTCGTGGACGCATGTCGGACGAGCAACGTGCCAACGTGTATCTGACAATGGATAACGGCATCCCTGTAAACGCGGCGATCGTTCTCGCAGGTGGCCGACGTCTGCTGGCAGTGATCACCGACTTGCAATGTTGCGGCGATGACGCCGACAGCTGGCAAGAGTACCGGCGACAGGTCGAAGCTCGCGAAATTCGACAACTCATTGAGAAAGTGCTTGAGCGCACAGACGTTGACGGCCTCGTCATCGCTGGCGACTTCAATCTGGTCAGCGGCCTTGCTGCGGCAGACATACTGAACGAACCGTATGAGATCTGTCCTGATGGCTTGAGCACCGCAGAGCTTTACCATCCCGATGGGGTTTCGCAATGGACGTGGAATGGTAGCGGCATGCCTTTCCCGAACGGCAGGCTCGATTTTCAGTTTTACTGCTCAGATACTCTTGAGATGCACTCGGGCTTTGTTCTCGATAATGACATTGTCGGAGAAACCGGCCGGCACCGCCCGCTCGTTGCCGAGTACGGCTGGAAATAGTGATACCGGTTACCGGTTTAGAACTGCTCGCTCGTTATGCGCATCAATGATCGCGGCTTTGCCATCATGGTCTTGGAGAGGGTTTTGATGCGTGGGAAGATACGCTCAAAGTAGAACTCGGCAGTGCGCACTTTGGCGCGGTAGAAGTCTATGTTATCCGGTTTCTTTGCGATTTCCTCGTTTGCCTTTTGCGCCATCATCGCCCAGAGATAAGCCATTGTGATGTAGCCCGAATACATCAGGTATTCGACCGAGGCCGAGCCGATCAAATCACGATCCTTCTTCGCCCTCGATGCGATTTGCAGCGAATATCGCTGCCAGTTGAATACCGCTTTGCTCAGCGGCCAGATAAATTTGTGCATCCTGAGCTTGTGTGGATCCGATGAGATCAAGCTGTGATCTTTGCAGAAGGCCATGATTTCGTTGGCGAACGATCTTAGCGTTTTGCCGCGCTCCATCAACATTTTTCGACCAAGAAGATCGAGTCCCTGGATACCAGTCGTTCCTTCATACAATGTGGCTACGCGTGAATCCCTGACGATTTGCTCAAGCCCCCACTCTTTTGTGTAGCCGTGGCCACCCAGGACCTGTATGCCCAGATTGGCGGATTCGAAACCAACCTCGGTCAGAAAACCTTTAAGAATGGGCGTCAGGAAGCCCAGCTTGTCATCGAGCGTCTTGCTCTCTTGCTCGTCGTCGCATTGCTCCAGGTCATCAACTATTTTTGCGGCGTAGTAGATCATCGCCCTGCCACCTTCGGAAATGGCCTTTTGGGTCAGAAGCATTTTTCTGACATCAGGATGAACGATGATCGGGTCGGCTTCCTTGTCCGGGAATTTCTTTCCAGTCAGTGAGCGCATCGAAAGGCGTTCTTTCACGTATGGCAATGAAATTTGGTAGGCAAGTTCTGCACTGCAAACTCCCTGTATTGCGGTTCCGAGTCTGGCGTTATTCATGTAGGTAAACATGTACTCCAGCCCGTTATTTTCTTCGCCTATCAAAAAGCCTTTTGCCGCGTCGAAATTCAGGACCACAGTAGATGACGCTTTAATTCCCATTTTTTCTTCAAGCGCACCGCAACTGACCGCATTCGGTTTGCCCAATGAAGAATCTTCGTTGATCAGAATTTTGGGGACCACAAAAAGAGAGATGCCGCGCGTTCCTTTAGGTGCGCCGGGCAATCTCGCCAGCACGATATGAATAATATTCTCAGTGAGGTCGTGGTCGCCGGCAGAGATGAATATCTTGCTTCCCGTAATATTGTAGCTGCCGTCATCTTGCGGCTCGGCCTTGGCGCGGATCCGGCCGAGATCGGAACCACACTGCGCTTCTGTCAGGCACATGGTGCCACTCCACACGCCTTCAGTTAATTTTGGCAGGTACGTGTCCTTTTGCGACTCGGTGCCGTGTTTAATTAGTGTATCCATCGCTCCCAGGCTCAGACCCGGGTACATCGACCAGGACCAGTTGGCCGTTCCGCTCATCTCGGATCGAATCAAGCCGATGGACGGTGGCAGCCCCTGACCACCGTATTGAACGGGGTGCGATATTCCCTGCCAGCCACCTTCAACAAAATTCTGGTATGCCTCCTTGAACCCCGATGGTGTCGTGACTTTACCATCCTCAAAATGACAGCCTTCGTTGTCACCACTTTGATTGAGTGGCGCCAATTCCGTCTCGCAGAATCTTGCGCACTCAGTGATGATCATCTCAACCATGTCAGGCGTCGCCTCTTCATAGCTGGGGTACTTCTTGTAGTGATCGTGGTAATCCAGCACATCATCAATCAGGAATTTGATGTCGTCAGTGGGGGCTGTGTACGTCGTCATCACGTCTCTCAAGAATTAGTAAGGCTTGCTACGGTACCGTAACCTACGGTATCGTAAGTTACGCTATCGTAGTAAAGTTGTCAAGATGCGTAAGAAGAAAAACTCGGGACGTCTGACGGCCGCAGCCAGGCGCGCACAGTTGATCGAGGTCGGTCGAAGCGTGTTCGCAGAACGCGGTTATGAGGCTACTTCAGTCGAGGAGATCGCCGCACGCGCGAAAGTCTCG
>WTCH01000304.1 GCA_013138675.1 Woeseiaceae bacterium
GGCAATCCCATGGCTGCTGCCGTGGTTGCGAGAATGAACGGCGGGTAGGCCCAGTCGAGGCTACCTTTCGTAACAATAATGGACATGCTCTTTTGTTCGGACATTGTTCTCACCTCTTGCGTAACAGAGTTCGGGCCCCGATGGGGCATATTAGAATATCAGAATTGTCTTTATTAGTGGAATAGAATATTCTCTGCTGGCTCGTCGACCCCACAAAATTCCCTGAATACGGTTGCGCCCAATGCACAAATACAACCGGAAAACCTTTTGATACAGGCGCCGATTTACATCGGCAGCGAGGTATTCCGGGAGGCCGCGTTCGGGAGCAACCATCCGCTAAATATAGTTCGACACTCCGCTGTGGTCGACCTGGTTCGCATCCTCGACTGGTTGCCGGAGCAGGACTATCGCACCAGCGAACCCGCTACAGTGGAGCAACTCACTGAATTTCATGATCGAACCTACGTGGAGGTGCTGCAATACGCAGATTCCACGGGCAAGGTCAGTCCTGAGGACCGCGCCCGCTATCAGATAGGTACGCTGGAGAATCCGCTGTTTCCGGGGCTGTTCAACCGGGCGGCCATGACAGTCAGCGGTTCGATCCTCGCGGCCGAACTCGCGCTCGAAGGACACGTTGTGTTTCATCCGTCCGGTGGCACCCATCACGGGCGACCGGACCGAGCCTGCGGCTTTTGCTACTTCAATGACCCGGTCTTCGCGATCAACACGTTCCTGCAGCAGGGCTGCGAACGTGTCATGTACGTCGATCTCGACGCTCACCATGGGGATGGGGTCGAGAGTGCATTTGCTGCCGACTCGCGGGTCCTGACCGTTTCAATCCATGAAGAAGATCGCTGGCCCTACAGTGGCTCGGCCGATGATCGGCGCGAGGGGTGTGCTCGTAACCTGCCAGTACCCAAAGGTTTCAATGACGATGAGTTGGACTACCTCATTGAGCACGCCGTCCTGCCGCTTGCAGCATCCTTTAAGCCCGACGCGCTGGTTCTGTGTTGTGGTGCCGACTGCCTGGCGGGCGATCCCTTGTCCGGCATGAGGCTGAGCAATGTCGCGCTGTGGAATACGGTCGACAAGTTCATCGCCTTGCGGGAGCCGACTGTCGTTCTCGGCGGTGGCGGTTACAATCCGTGGACCGTTGCGCGCTACTGGGCCGGACTGTGGGGCAGGTTGAGTGGGCAGGATTTTCCGCTACGCTTGCCCGAGGAAGCACTGAAGATGTTTGAAAAGATGTCTTGCGACTTAATCGACGAGGAAGACGTTGAGGAAGACTGGATCAGGACATTGGTGGATTCTCCGTATAACGGGCCTGTTCGCGAGGCCATAAAATCATTGGCGACCGAGATTGTGAGGACCTAGGAATGGCGTGGCTGGACTTACTTGCCGACATCGAAGACTTTGAGGATGCGGACTTTGACGAGGCGCTCGTTATGCAGCTCGAAATGGTGGCCAAAGACCGCGATCCGCGACCCATGCGGTTTTCGACACCGACCTTCAAGGAATATGAGACGACGGAACTGAGCGGCTGTGGCAAAAACAGCTTTCCGGCGTTTTCGATTACTGCGGCTGCTTGCGGCCTGAACTGCGACCATTGTCAGAAGAAAATCCTTGAGCCGATGATGCCGGCCACTAACCCGGCCATGCTCGATCAGAAAGTGCGCCATCTCATTGATACCCAGGAACTGAACGGTTTCCTGTTGTCGGGCGGCTCCAATAAACGTAACGAGATCAACTACACGCGCTATCTGCCGGTTGTTGAACAATTGAAGAATGACTTCCCTGACCTGAGAATTGCTGTGCACAGCGCGTTGATGAAAGAGCCGCAGGCCAAAGCAATGGAGGCAGCGGGTGTCGATACCGTGATGATGGACGTCATTGGCGCGCAGGAGACCATCAAGGAGGTCTACAAACTGGATCGGCCAGTCGCCGACTTCGAAGAGACGCTGGCGGCGCTCTGCTCGACCTCGATGGAAGTCACGCCGCACATCGTCATTGGTCTTCACTACGGCCAGATTCTCGGTGAAGCCAACGCGCTCGATATTGTCAGCCGCTACCCGGTTACGGCGCTCGTTCTCGTCGTCATCATGCCGTTCTATGCCAAGCCCGGCACGTTCGTGACGCCCGGCACGACAGATGTCGGCAAGATATTCCTCGAGGCTCGTGAGCGCATTCCCGACAGGCAGGTTTTGCTCGGTTGTGCACGGCCCCCCGGGATGCACAAACGCGTGACGGATGCGTACGCGATCATGGCGGGTCTCGACGGCATCGCGTTCCCCGCTGACGGTGCTGTTTCAGTTGCACATTCGATCGGGCGACCGTTCGAACAGGCGCACTCCTGCTGTTCGATAAAACTCGGCAGCGAATTCAAAGTACCCCTGGAGCGCACTTGCGCTGCGTGAAGCAAGGACTGTAGACGATGAGTTGTTTCGAACATAAATCCAGCGTTGAGATGGAACCGCGAGCGCCGCTCAAGACACCTGCCGATCGCAAGAACGGTAAGCACGTCAAGGTGAATGACATCCCGCCACAGGGCGTCTATCTGCCCAACAACAACATCATGGCGCCGCACATGGTTTCGCCCGAATACGTACAGCTGTCTAATGCAGCAGCTATTACTCTCGGGATCATGGGCGGGCGCATGTATCGCACCGAGTGCACGCGCTGCCTGAATCTGCTGCTGACCTATCCCGAAGGGTGTCGTGCCAACTGTGCCTATTGCGGCCTGGCAAGACATCGCGAAGCCGAACGCGATTACGCCGATCGAAACTTCATCCGTGTCGACTGGCCTGCTGTTCCAATGGCCGAGATCATCGACATCGTTGCCAAGGATCCGGAGAACAGCCCGTTTCACCGCATGTGTATCTCGATGATCACGCATCCGCGCTCTGAAGACGACACGTTCACGGTGCTCAAGCAATGGACTGACAAGATTGACCCAGACGTTATCCCGGTCTCGATACTGTCGAACCCTACGACCATGACGCGTGAGGATGTGCAAAAGACCAAAGACCTGGGCGCCGACATTTTCACTGTTGCGCTCGACGCGGCAACGCCCGAAGTCTTCGACCGCACACGCGGCAAGGGCGTGCAGTCGCCGCACAAATGGTCGAAGTACTGGGACATCATGCTTGACGCAAAAGACATCTTCGGCCCGCAGAAATTTGGCGCTCATATTATCGTCGGCATGGGCGAAACGGAGAGCGATGTGCTGCACCTGGTGCAGGAGTTGGTTGATCTCGGCGGGCACAGTCACATGTTCTGCTTCTTCCCGGAGCAAGGCTCGCTAATGGACCATCTGCCGGCGACGCCGCGCGACCAGTGGCGGCGTGTGCAATTGGCGCGTTACCTGATCGACTATCGCGACGTGCGCGTCGAGCAAATGACGTTCGACGAGGAAGGGCGCGTAAAGACCTATGGTATTTCCGACGCGGAACTCGCCGACACTATTGATGCAGGCATTGCATTTCGTACGTCGGGTTGCCCCGGCAAGTTCCAGGACGATATCTCTGCCTGCGACCGTCCGTACGGCGATTCCCCGCCGAGCGACATCGCAAGCTACCCGTTCCAGCCAGGTAAGAAAGACCTCAAGAAAATCCGCAAGCAACTCGAAATCCCTGTGCGGGTTGAATGACGAAGCCCTTTCGCATCATTGATACCGGGGTACGCGATGGTCGTGCGAACATCGCCTTTGATGCAGCGCTGATCGAAGAGCGGCAGGCGGACCGGGTGCCTGACACGATCCGTTTCCTGCGTTTTCCCCCAACCGCACTGATCGGACGGCACCAGGACCTCAGCCGCGAGATAGATCTCGACTACTGTAAGTCGAACAACGTCGGTACGGTGCGGCGAATCACGGGTGGCGGTGCAATCTATCTCGATGAAGGCCAGCTTGGCTGGGAACTTGTCTTTCATCGCTCGTCACTTGGCGTGGCCGCTTTGCCGGACCTCGCGCGTGAGATCTGCAATGCAGCGGCCAAAGGCTTCCAGGAACTTGGTGTCGACGCGAAGTTCCGGCCGCGTAACGATATCGAAGTGGATGGTCGCAAGATCAGTGGCACGGGCGGTTTCTTCGATGGTGACGTGCTGATCTATCAGGGCACGGTGCTCGTCGATATGAACGCGCAGCATATGGTCAGTGCGCTGAACGTCCCGCAGAGCAAGTTGGCGAAACGTGAACTCGATTCGGCGGCACAACGCGTCGTAACGCTAAAGGAATTGCTTGGCGATGACCTGCCGGACCTCGAGACGATCAAACAAGCGCTGATCAAAGGATTCACTGATGGACTCGGCATTTCGGCCGAGCCGGGGGAGGTCACCGAAAACGAAGAGGTGCTCGCGAATCGTTATTTCATCGAGGAAATTGGCACCGACGAGTTTGTTGCCGAAATTGATAATCCTGGGGACGACAATGAAGTGCTTGCAGGCACGCATACGGGCCCGGGTGGCACGATCGATACGTTCGTGAAGCTCGACGGTCCGACCAAGCGCATTCTGCAGCGTGCTCTGATCAGTGGAGACTTCTTTGTCACGCCGCCGCGTTTCGTATTCGACCTCGAAGCACACCTCGCGGGAACACGCATCGACGAAATCGATGACGAGATCGACAGCTTCTTTGCAAACAACGACATCGACATGCTCAGCGTGTCGCCGGACGACTTCAAGACAGCGATTGCGAATGCTATCGAACAGGGAGACGATGATGTCTAAATGCAGCCCCGATGCATTTGCGACGGCAGGCCGCTCAGACACGCCGATGAATGTGGTCGCCGTCATCCAGCATACGTCGGGTGAGTACCTCGGCCTGATGGAAGATCATCTCGAAGGCCGGCGAATCAGCTTTCAATATTTCAGACCCTTTGCGGGCGGCGGCAAGCTGCCGGCCGCCGACTTGCCGGCCGACGCATTGATCCTGCTCGGCGGGGGTCCCTGGGGCTCGGCGGGCACACGCGACCTGCCGACGCTTGCAGAGGAAATCGAGCTGACGCGCGCTCGTCTTGAAGAAAGCACACCCGTTATCGGAATCGGTCTCGGAGCCCAGATATTGGCGATAGCGGCTGGCGGATCCAGCGTAACGACAGACCTGGTGCTGGAATCCGTTATCGCGACAAGGACCGATGTGGGTGCACTGAACGGTTATCTCCCCGCTGAGTTCGCCCAGGTTGTGTACATGCGCGACCGACCCGTGCCTCCTTCCGATGCCCGCATTCTGGCGACTGACGAGGCGGGCAGGCCAGCCATTTTCCAGATCGGTGAAAATGCTTATGGTTTCGCAGGCCATCCCGGGATTAAGCTGGGCATGGTCGAAGACCTGATTATGGAATTCGAAGAGGTGCCCGAGGCTGCAGTGTCAAGACTCGACGATTTACGGGCTTTGCAGGCCCGAATCGAGGACGAGCTGGTGCCGATCATGACCGGACTGATTCAATGTACATCACTCATGTCGTCGCCGAAGGCAGGACAACTGGCGGCCGAAGAATTGGATAAACAAGTAATTTAGGATATGCTAATGTGCTGTTGGACGGTCGGGCTAGCACCGGCTTGCTGACGCAAGGGGAAAGAGAAATGGCCGAAAAGCTAATTATCGTCATGGCGAATACCGATCCTCGTAACGGGGAAGAACTCGGTGCTCCGATATTCCAGGCAACCGTCGCAGCAGCGATGGATTACGACGTCGATGTTATCTGTACAGCGACCTCCGGGCGCCTGATGAAGAAGGGCGTTGCCGACGAACTGTTCGTTAAGGAAGGCTCGCCGAAGTCTGTGTACAGCTTCATACAGGACGCTCACGAGGCAGGCGCCAGGTTCTTTTGCTGTTCACCAAATCTCGATCTGTTCGACATGACCAAGGACGATTTGATTCCCGAGTGTGAGGGGATCGTCGGCGGTGCACACCTGATCGAACAAATCATGGAAGAAGACGTCAAGGTTCTTACCTACTAGGGTATTTCAGTGTCACATTCGTCCACTTC
>WTCH01000357.1 GCA_013138675.1 Woeseiaceae bacterium
ATTTGTCGCCGATCGGGACAAGCTCGTTACGGTAGATGAAAAACGCGCGTTTGTAGTCAGTTCGCTCGTAGACTTCCTCGGCCTGTTGCTGCACGCGCAAGGTCTTTGCGTCGACCGGCATATCGAGAAAGGAACTTGTGGATTGGGCAGCGGCGAGCGAACCAAACAGGCACGCGGTAACCGCCAGCATGGCTCTTGATTTCTGGGACACTCTATTCACTGTTCTGCATGGGCTTGAATAATTGTTTGGACTATGCCGGCTTTGGGATAGTTCCAATTGAAACGACACTCAGTCATCAAATTCTGGTGGCCGTTTCTGCATGTTTGCCATGACCGCTTCGAGCTGGTTCTTTTTCCCCAACACCCCTAACTGCAATTCCGCCTCCAGGGCCAGCGCCTCGGGGTCCGACAGGCGCCACGCAGTGTTGAGCAGGCGCTTCACCGAACGAATCGCATCTGGTGATTTTACGCAGATCGCACGTGCCGCCTCCATAGCCGCGGCTTGCGGATCGTCGTGCAATGCCGTCACGAGGCCCAGGTGGGATGCTTCCTCACCTCCGACCACCCTGCCCGACCATGCCATTTCCTTGGCGCGATCCACCGGTATCAGGTCGCGCAGCGTCGTCGTGATCGCCATGTCCGGGATCAGGCCCCACTTGACCTCCATGATTGAGAGGCTCGAATCCGGCCGCGCATAGCGCAGGTCGGCGCCCATCGCGATCTGAAATCCCGCGCCGAAAGCGACGCCACGGATTGCGCAAATCACAGGGACCGGCAACTGGCGCCAAGTATAAGCCGCAAGTTGAAATCGATTTGCAGGAGAGGAATCGACTGGTGACAGCGCCTTACTGTCTACCGCAAACTGATTGTCAGAAAGAAGGCTGACATCGATACCTGCGCAAAAATTGTCGCCGGCGCCGGCCAGCACGACAGCTCGAACTGTGCGGTTGTCGGCGAGCTCCCTGCCCGCCGCGCCCAATGCATCAAACATCGCCAGATTGACCGCGTTGGCCTTATCGGGCCGGTTCAGCGTGACCTGGGCAATATGCTCCCTGATCGAGACTTGTACTGGCTCACTCATGGCAATCCCCGCTTATGTTGCCAACGTGCATTTGCCGTTCCGCAACACGATGACATCGCGCTCAACAGCGGTACAGCTGAACGACACGATATTGCCGTCCTGCCACATGTCCGTACGAACGGTGTCGCCAGGCATGACGGGAGACGAGAAGCGTGCATCGAACCCGGTAATCAGCGTGTCGTCGTACTCGCAAATCGTCCTGAGGATCGCGCGGCATGCAATGCCATAGGTGCACAAGCCATGCAGGATGGGCACAGCGAATCCCGCCCGCCCGGCCGTCCCGGGATCGGCGTGCAAGGGATTGCGGTCACCATTCAGACGAAACAATAATGCCTGGTCGACCCGGGTACCGCATTCGCAACTCAAGTCCGGCTCGCGCCGCGGCACACGGTGCGGCGGTGGCGCACTACCCGAGACACCGCCGAATCCCCCGTCACTGCGCGCAACCACAGTCATTCCGAGCGAGAACACGGCGGTATCGTCCTTCGCGAGCCGCCCGTCAACTTCAAACAACAACATCGCGCCTCGCCTGGGACCACGATCGAAGACATCAATAATGCGTTTGTTGATCAGCAGCTCAGCCGATGGTGGGACAGGACGATGCAGTTGTAACCGCTGCTCGGCATGCAGCACCTGCGTAAAATCCCAGCCGAGATCGGGTGGGAACATATCCGGCACCAGTACGCTCGCCATGGTCGGCACCGTACGCAGCAATTGGTCCTGCTCGTAGACAAACGGCAGCTCTTTTAAGTCGACCGGATCGCGGCCGAAGCCGATGCTTTGCGCGTATAGCATTGTTTGCGCGTCGCTGTAGCTGAGAGGCAGGTCATCAACTGATGCTGCCAGCAACTCGTCGTGATTTAACGTCATCAGGTCGTCTTCGGCTCAACGAAAAAGTCAGGCGCCAACGGCAACTCAGGATTAACGGCATAAACACTGAGATCCGTGATCCCTTCGTCTTCCAGAACAGAATCATCCACGCAAAAGAAGCCAGTGAACTCTTTGCTGGGCCTGTTCAGAATGACATAGGCGGCATCGGCCATGATGTCGGGCTTGCGCGAATGCATGATGAGTTCGTCACCACCGAGCATGTTGACAGCAGCCGTTGCGATGGTCGTCCTCGGCCACAACGCATTCACCGCGATGCCCTGCTCGCGAAACTCGCCGGCCATTCCCAGTACACACAGACTCATGCCGAACTTCGACATCGAATAGGCAACGTGAGGTGCGAACCACTTCTCGACCATATTGAGCGGCGGTGCGAGTGTCAGGATGTGTGGATTTTCTGCTTTTTGTAGCCACGGCAGGCAGGTTTTTGACACCAGGAAGGTGCCGCGGGCGTTGACCTGGTACATCAGGTCGAAACGGCTCATCGACACTTCCTCGGTGCCCAGCAGTGCGATCGCGCTGGCATTGTTGACGACGATGTCGATACCGCCGAATTCACTGGCACCCTTCTCGACGGCATCCTTGACGGCATTTTCGTCACGAATGTCGCAGACCAATGGCAACGCCTTTCCCCCGGATTCCTCAATCTCGGCCGCGGCCGTGTGAATCGTGCCGGGCAACGTCGGGTGCGGCTCCGAGGTCTTGGCGGCGATAATGATGTTGGCGCCATCCACCGCCGCACGTTTTGCAATTGCGAGACCAATGCCGCGACTGCCGCCGGTAACAAGCAGTGTCTTTCCCGCTAGTGAAGTCATCCGAGCTCCTTACATCCTGAAGACGCCAAACGGCGTTTCGTCGTCGCGCGGCCGATTCATGGCAGCCGACAAACCGAGCGACAATACCAGACGTGTCTCGACAGGATCGATAACACCGTCATCCCACAATCGTGCACTTGCATAGAACGGGTGCCCCTGGGACTCGTACTGGTCGCGAATGCTGGCCTCGAATTGCTCCCGCTCTTCATCCGGCCACGTGTCACCACGTGCATCAAGTCCTTCCTGTTTGACGGTCGACAGGACCAGGGATGCCTGTTCTCCGCCCATGACCGAGATGCGCGCATTTGGCCACATCCACAACATTCGTGGGTTATACGCGCGGCCACACATCGCGTAGTTGCCGGCACCAAAGGAGCCGCCGATGATGACCGTAAACTTGGGCACCGTTGCAGTCGCGACGGCGTTGACCATCTTTGCGCCTTCTTTCGCGATGCCGGCATGCTCGACACGCTTACCGACCATGAACCCGGTGATATTTTGCAGGAAAACCAGCGGAATACCGCGACGGTTGCAGAGCTGAATAAAGTGCGCCCCTTTCTGGGCCGATTCCATGAACAGAATGCCGTTGTTCGCGACGATACCGACTGGATAGCCGTCGATGTGTGCAAAGCCGCAAACAAGCGTCGATCCGTAGAGCTTTTTGAATTCCTGGAATTCCGATCCGTCGACGATCCGGGCTATCACTTCACGAACGTCATATGGAAAACGATATTCGCGCGAAACGATGCCGTAGATGTCATCAGCCGGGTAATTTGGCTCCATTGCTTCGCGCACGGCGAGATCGACGCGTTTCGTGATGTTCAGATTGGCGACTATTTCGCGTGCAATTGTCAGCGCATGCTGGTCATCGTCGGCAAGGTGGTCGGTAACCCCTGAAATCCGGGAGTGCACGGCACCCCCACCGAGCGTCTCAGCATCGACGACTTCACCGGTCGCCGCCTTTACCAGCGGTGGCCCCCCGAGGAAGATCGTGCCCTGGTTGCGTACGATGATGGCTTCATCACACATTGCGGGCACATAAGCACCTCCCGCAGTACACGAGCCCATCACGGCAGCAATTTGCGGAATGCCCTTCGCTGACATTCGCGCCTGGTTATAAAAAATGCGGCCGAAGTGATCGCGATCGGGAAATACTTCGTCCTGTCGTGGCAAGAAAGCACCACCCGAGTCGACGAGATAAATGCACGGCAAGTGATTCTGTTCGGCAATTTCCTGCGCGCGCAGGTGTTTCTTCACGGTCAGCGGGTAATAGGTACCGCCTTTTACCGTCGCATCGTTGGCGACGATCATGCACTCGATGCCGTTGACGCGACCAATGCCCGTAATCAGGCCGGCCGCCGGTACCTCATCACTGTAAACCTGCCATGCCGCCAGCTGTCCGGTCTCGAGAAACGGCGAGCCGTCGTCGATTAGCTCCTCGATACGATCCCGCGGCAACAGTTTGCCACGCACGAGGTGGCGCTCTCTGGATCGTGCCGGTCCACCGGTGTTGATCTGCTCACGAAGTTCCTGCAGTTCCCGGGCGAGCGCAGCATTGGCTTCCGCGTTTCGCCGAAAGTCGTCCGACTCGCGATCGATCTTTGTCTTGATTACTGGCATCGCATTCGCGGCTGAAGCCGCTCCTACCTGGCCGAAGCCGCGAATAATTCGCGACCGATCAGCATGCGCCTGATCTCGCTGGTTCCGGCGCCGATCTCATACAGTTTGGCGTCGCGCAACAGGCGCCCGGCGGGATACTCGTTGATATAGCCATTGGCACCCAGTGCCTGGATCGACTGATCCGCCATCCAGACCGCCTTTTCTGCAGCGACGAGGATGCAACCAGCCGCATCGAATCGGGTGGTCTGACCGCGATCGACAGCCTGCGCAACCGCGTACACGTAAGCGCGGCTGCTGTTCATCGCCGTGTACATGTCGGCGATCTTGCCCTGCATCAACTGGAACTCGCCAATAGCCTGTCCGAATTGCTTGCGGTCGTGAATATACGGCATGACCACGTCCATGCAGGCCCCCATGATGCCCAGCGGGCCACCGGCCAGTACCACCCGCTCGTAGTCGAGCCCACTCATCAGGATCGCTGTGCCTTTGCCTTCAGTCGCCAGCAAATTGGCAACAGGCACGCGGCAATCCTGCAGCAAGACCTCACTGGTGTCGGATCCTCGCATGCCAAGCTTGTCCAGCTTTTGCGGCGTCGACATTCCCGGCGTACCTCGTTCGATGAGGAAAGCGCTGAGTTTGCGATTACCAGCCTCCGCATCCGTAACGGCATACACGATCATGACATCGGCTTGCGGCGCGTTCGTGATCCACATCTTGGAACCGTTGAGAACATAATCGTCGCCATCGAGGGCAGCCGTCGTACGCATACCCATGACATCCGAGCCTGCACCCGCCTCGCTCATGGCCAGGGCGCCCAGGTGTTCTCCGGAAATCAGCGCAGGCAGAAGCCGTGCTTTCTGTTCCTCACTGCCCCAGCGATGCAATTGGTTGACGCACAAATTGGAGTGCGCGCCATAGGACAGTCCGATCGAGGCCGACGCCCGGCTGATTTCTTCCATCGCGACAACGTGTGCGAGATAGCCGAGAGCCGAGCCGCCATACTCATCTTCAACTGTTATTCCGAGCAGCCCCAGTTCGCCAAGTTCAGGCCAGAGGTCGCGCGGGAACTCGTTTTGCTCATCAATCGCGGCCGCACGAGGCGCAATGCGGTCAGCAGCGAACGCGCGAACGGTCTCGCGCAGGAGATCAATATCCTCGCCGAGGCCAAAATCAAAATCCATCATAATCAAGGCAACCTGGAATGCAGGCCTGCATTGTCGCCTATGCCGATCAGGGTTGGTAGAGCCCAGCTACGGAACCGCCCGGATCCTCGACCACACAAAAGCGGCCACCCGCAAGGCCCCGTATTTCCACTACGATTTTGCCGCCGTTGGCTGTGCAGGCTGCGGCACTCTTTTCGACGTCTTCGACCACAATGTAGATCAGCCAACCGGTCGGCAAATCGGCGTTGCTGCCTTTTGCATGACAGACTCCGGCCACGCCATCACCGGTTGCCGGCATCTTCATGACGTAGTCGGCATAGCCACCCATGTCGACGTCATCCGTCTCCCAGCCCACGACAGCCTTATAGAAGTCACGCACGCCTGGCGCATCTTCTGTCGTCATGTCGATCCAGCCTACTTGACCTATCTCACTCATACTAAATCCCCCAAATTTCTTTCAGAATCTACACGTAGCAAATACGAGCAGACATGCACCTCCACAGTTCTTTCAGAATCTGCACGTAGCAAACACAAACGAACATGCACCTATTGTTAGAACGACGTCAAAAACGACGCGGCATTGCCGCCGACCGGACCTTGCCCGGTCCGGGCAGTGCGCAAGTAGTCGTCACCCTTCGGATAGTCAATGGGTTGTGGATTGCTGACTCTCATCACGCGGTTTCGATGGTACAGCTTTAGCTGCGATACGAACGGGATGACTCGGGCCGGATCGTTCTGTGTCAGCTCCTCGTGCAGATTTGGCAGGCGATAAAAAGGCACATTCATGTCGTGGTGATGTGCATTGTGATAGCCAAAATTCAGCGTCACCAGGTTAAGGCGCGGATACTTCAGTGACAACGGCACGCTGAACGTGTGTTCCTGCTCCCACTCAGAATCGCCCTTGTGCGGCGCTTTGGCGCGTTCGAAAAGCGTCGCGTGATAAGGGTAATCGTGCTGCAACGCATCCATGAATCGCAGAATGTGCATCATCAGCATGTACGCAACAGCGTACAGGATCGCGACCTTCGGGAACATCACTGCCACGGTGACGAAAACACCACCACGAATCAGGATAACTGTGACGTTGCGTGCACGTTGGTCACGCCGCTCGGGAATGATGAATGACGTGAACACCATGATGAAGTGCATGATCAGGTCATGGGCCGGGATGTAAAACCACTCGAGTAAGCGCGTAACCCGCAGTATGACCGGGTGCTTCTCGAACCACTCGTCGTACTCGAACCAGACGACATCATCGTTATCAACATGATGCCGGAAGTGTTTGTAGCGCATGTCTTCGTAGGTGCCATAGGCAGCACCGCAGAACCAGCTCAATACACGGCCGAGTCGAGTGTTGTCACGTTGGCGTTTGAACACGAGATTGTGGCCGCATTCATGAATCAGGTAGGCGGCAATTGTCATCGCGTGTGCCAACAGAAACGTCGCGACCAGGTTGACGGCCCAAAACGAGCTAAACAAGCCGACAACTCCGAACATATAGGCGCCAACGACATACAAGAAAGCGACGCCGTAGTTTCTTAGCCCTTCGGGCTCTTTGAGTACCGTGGAGATCATAGTAGTGCTAGCATACTCCCGGATCCACCGGCCGCCAAAGGAAGACAAAATCCATGAAGCTCGTCACTGCCATTGTGAAACCATTTCGCCTCGATGACGTCCGTAACGCATTGAGTGAAGTAGGAATTCAGGGCATGACTGTCAGTGAGGTCAAGGGTTTTGGTCGGCAGCGTGGACATACAGAACTGTATCGCGGAGCCGAGTACGTGGTCGACTTCCTGCCCAAGGCAAAGATCGAAGTCGCCGTCTCGGACGACCTGGTCGAACGTACCGTCGAGGCGATTATCGAGAGCGCCAAAACCGGCAAAGTCGGCGACGGCAAGATCTTCGTCACAGACCTTCACCAGGTGTGGCGCATTCGTACGGGCGAGACCGGCGACAGCGCTTTGTAGGAGCGGCACTTGCCGCCGCGACTGTCGCGCTGACAAGCAGCGCTCTTACAGGGCGCTGCGCCACCTCGCAAGTTTCTGCGGGTACGCCATCGCCGCATAGGCCGGGCTGGTCGATGGCAACGTATCCTGCTGCAACCGCCTACCCGCGTCGTCAACGAACCTCGAGTACATCTGCGCCGCCTTCTGGCCATTGAAGCATAGTCGTTCAATGTCCGGATGGCGCAGAAAAAATGCGCCGAAATCATTCGCTTTGGCGGTGTCCAGCTGTATGTCGGCGTCCATACTACCCGGCCGCGTAGATTCAGCCAGCACATCCCAGAGTGCGATACCGTTTTCCACAAGCGTCGCGCAGCGCTGCTCATAAGTACCGTCCGCCCCGACCAGGTCTCGCATGATGCGCCAGAACGCATTCTGCGGATGGGCGTAGTACTGCACTGCCTGCAGGGAACGTTGGCCAGGCAGGCTGCCGAGTATCAGGATTCGGGCATCGCCGCGAGCCACCGGTGCGAAGCAGCTCGACGGTGATGTCGCTGCGACGCGTTTCTTGAGGTTTCGGTGTGTTTGTCGAATTTCTGCCATCTGTGCATCGCAGTATAAAACGTCATACTCAGGAGAAACCGATGAACAGACTTGCATGGACGATTATTTTCACTCTGCTACTTGCACCCGGCGCTGACGCCTCACGTAAATCCGATGCGGCCGCATGCGCGGAGGTGAAAGAGAAGATTCGCACGATCGAGTCGCGCATGCGTGCCGGTTACACGCGCGCCCAGGGCGAGCGCTATGAAGAACGATTGCGTGAGTTGCGCGCCAAACGCCGCGAGATCTGCCGCTAGGTCAGGCGACGTCGAAGCTAGTAGCCCAACTCCGGATCAACGACATTCAGCAATGCCTCACCCGCAATAAAGCGGCGCAGGTTTTCCTTCGCGACGATGTTGTGACGAATTCTGTTACCACCGCGGCTGGACACATGCGGCGTGATGATGACGTTGTTCATACGCCACAGCGGGTGCCTGGGTGGTAGAGGTTCCGGGTCCGTTACATCGAGCGCCGCGCCCGCAATTTGACCACTCTCAAGCGCCGCGACGAGATCTGCTGTTACCACGGTTTTGCCGCGACCCACGTTGATAAAGTGAGCACCACGCTTTGTCGCATCAAAAAACGCCGCGTCGAAGGTGCCTTCGGTCTCAGGTGTGTGTGGCAACGCGTTGACAATAAAGTCAGCCTGCGACGCGAGTTCATGCAACTCATGCGAAAGCCCGACATAGTCGACAAAGTCAGGCCCTTCGCGCGAACTACGCCGGGTGGCAATGATGCGCATGTCCAGTGCGGCGAGACGACGTGCGGCTTCTGTACCAATACCGCCGAGTCCAACGATCAGCACGGTCTTGCCCCCGTAGGACTGCATGCCCGCGATGATCTCGGAGCTGCGCACCCACTTGCCATCCGCCATCGCTTTGCCCAGCGGTACCAATCCCCTCGCCAGACTCAATACCATCGCCGTGACGTGTTCACCGATCACGGGCGACGACATCTTCTGCATATTGGTCAACATGATGGAGCCACTCCTGATTCGGTCGTTGGCCAGACAGCGTTCAACACCGGCTCCAAATGCCTGAACCCAGGTCGCGTCCGAAGCCGCCGCCAGGACACGCGGGGAGCAGTATCCAACCATCGCGTCAGCACCCGCGGCATTGGCTATGGCCTCGCTCTCGGAATTCACCCGCACCAGGTTTACGCCCGGCGCCATCCCATCGACTTCGTCAAACAAGCCGGCGATATCGCGCACGACAATTTTCTGCGGCGGGCGCCAGCCCGGGAAGTCCCTTGCCGCGACCGGGCCCGGTTCGATGCCCGTCTGCTCGACCAGTTCATCGATAGCTGACTGGCCGAACGCCGATTGAGCGAGCAGGAGCCCGAGTAAGAAAACTCCACATCGCCTGGTACTAGTCTGGATCAACGCACTTCCTCATGTATCCGGGCTGTAGGCTATCATGACGACGTTTTCACGAGGAGAGACTGGTATGAGCAAAATTGCGTCCAATGAGGAATGGCTCGCTGCCCGCCTGGAGCTTCTGGAAGACGAAAAAGCGTTTCAGAAGGCCCGCGATGATCTTGCTCGCAGACGGCGCGAGTTGCCCTGGCGCAAGATGGACACTGAGTATCTATTCGACGGTGAGGATGGCCCGACATCGCTGAGCGACTTATTCGGCGATGCGTCGCAACTGCTCGTCTATCACTTCATGTTCCACCCGGAGTGGGATGCCGGCTGCAAGTCGTGCTCGTTCTGGGCAGATTCCTACAACGGTTCCATTGCGCATCTGAAGGCTCGCGATGTTGCGCTCGTCGCGATATCTCGCGCGCCGCTCGACCTGCTGCTCTCGTATCGCGAACGCATGGGTTGGAGTTTCCCCTGGGTCTCGTCCGCGACGAACTCGTTCAACTACGACTTCGGCGTATCGTTCTCACCAAAACAGATCGAGTCCGGACAGGCGAACTACAATTACAAGGAAGGCAACGCGAAAATCGAGGAACTCCCGGGTATTAGCGTGTTCGCCCGTGATGGTGAGCACATCTACCACACGTACTCAACGTACTCGCGCGGACTGGACCCGTACAACGAGACCTATCAATTACTGGATATTGTCCCGAAAGGACGTGACGAGGATGATCTGCCGTACGCGCAAGATTGGGTTCGTCGCCGCGACGAGTACTGAGTCGCGGCTAAAGCCGCTCCCACACAATCTAAGCCGGGAAAAAGTCGATCGGTTTCGTGGTCGTGATCGGCTCGACGTCTTTCGCCTCGAAGCGGAACATCTTCACTCGAGCAACAAGCTTGGCTTCGAGATCCGGGTCGCCCAGTTCACTCGAGACAAGTTCACAGAACGTCACAGTACCGTTCGGTGCGATCGTCAGCCGTAACACCAGCTTACCCTCGAGTGTCGGGTCATTACGCAAGGCTCGGTTGTAGAGCCCGAAGATCACGCCTTTGTTCTTGTCGAACACCAGTTCGATCTCTTCACGCGAACGTGAAGCCTTGCCGCTCGTTCCAGTGCGACGTGCACCGCCGGCCGGTCCGATACCGGCGACCGGACTATCCACTTTCGTTGTGGTGCGCCCGGCGATACCCGTTCCGCCCGTGTTACGGCTCATATTGGCCGTGTTGATACCGCTGGACGCGGTACCCACTTTGGATGTGATCATTGAGCGTTCATTACGCTGTGCTCCGCCAACGGATGCGGACAGCTCGCGATCATCAGCAACCTTGTCCAGCAGCTCCTGGTCGACCAGGTCGGCCAGATCTTCGGCAAACGGCAGAAACGCTGCCTGTGCCTGCTCACGAGCAATTTCTTCCAGATCCGGCTCCGGCTCGGGCTCAGGCTCGGGCTCCGGTTCATCGGCTACCTGCTCAGGCTCGGGCTCCGGTTCCGGCTCATCCTCAACCTCGGGCTCAGGCTCCGGCTCCGGCGGCGGTGGTGGCAACGGCTGTTCTTCAAGCAACAGCTGCGCGATGCGTGGCGGAATATCGATGATGTCGTCGAATTCCGGTTCAGGCGCTGGCAAAAACGGCCAGACGAGACTCAACACCAACACCGTGATGAATATATTGCGGAGCAAGCGCTGGAACTTGCGTTCCTGGCTCGAATCCGAGGTCCACGGCAGGTCGTACTCTCTGTAGAACGGTAAATCCACGCGCTACTCCTAAGCTATCCTTGCGCCTCTATTGCGATGCCTGCAGTTTTCCGAGCTTGTCTGAGCTCTTCTGCAGTACCGCAAGAGAAATCTGTCCATAATCCGATGCCGTGCAGGTCGCCATCACCTTCTTCAACAGCCGGTACGGAATTTCTTTGTCACCCATGATCGTCACTTCACGACCTTCGATATCTTCCTGAGCTTCACGTCGCAGCACACGGTCGTTCTGAGACACGAGTGCCTCACGCAGCGCCGGAATATCGTTGCCCTTGATGTTCATCACGTCCGCTACTTTCGCAACCGGCGTACCCTGAACAATGATGTCTTCTTCGCCTATCAGAATAACGACTGTCTCTTTTGCCTTTTCTTCAGCGATCGACTCCGGCAACTGCAGGTCTTTTGCATTCGGTAGTGTCTCGACATCCGAAGAATTGACGAGCAGGAAGAACACGAGGATCGTGAAAATGTCCATCAGTGATACGAGATTGAGTGCACCCGCGCCTCTGTTGCGCTTGTGGTGCTTCGCCATCCGTTTTGCGCGTCCCGACTTGACCATGCCTATGCACCTCCGGAGAGGACCGGCGCGTCGCCAATCGATATATCGGGGAACAGGTCGCTGCGCACGATCGAAAGCCCCACGGCCTTTTCCCCGACCCGCACGCGGTCCATAACCTGCACAAGCGTGTCGTACTCTATGTCGGACTCAAGGAGAATCGAGGCATCCGTTTTCTCGGGATACCTGACTTTGAGCTCCGACAATTTACCGCTCAGGGCTTCGTAGTCGTACTCGCCGTCCTCAAGGTTCGGGTATATACCCAGCAAACCCTGGTTGCGATCTCCGACTTCGATCTTGTCGCTACGAACGATGACTTCCAGTTGAAATATCTGTTCCTGCGGATCCACGGGCTCGGTTGAGGAGCCTGGCAAATTCAGTTCGATAATTGCCAAACGCGAGAACACCGCTGTAATCAGCAGGAACGGAACCAGAATAACCATCAGGTTCATGAAAGCCGTGATGTTGAGTTCGGCCGTCTCTATATTGTGACGACCGCCTCTGCGGCGACTTAGCATGCTTACGCTCCGGCTGAATTAAGCTGGCGTTCTGTAACCGCGTTGAGGAACTTGACGCTGGCCATCTCGAGGCTGTCTACGAGCTGATTCGTCTTCGTCTGCAACAGCGCATGGACCAACAGCAGCGGAATTGCGGCCATCAGGCCGAACGCCGTCGTGTTCATCGCGACCGAAATAGACGCCGACAGCAAATCTGCCTTGTCAGCCGGGTTAGCATTCGATACCGCCGTGAACGCACGAATCAGGCCGATAATCGTACCGAGCAGTCCAAGCAGCGTTGCGATATTGGCAAGCGTTGCCAGGTAGTGCGTACGCTTCTCGAGCCGCGGCAGCACTTCCATCATGCTTTCCTCCATCGCTTTTTCGATGTCGTCGCGACGGCGTGCCGATTTCACACGGTACAGGCCGTAGGTCAGAATCGAGCCAATGGCGGCTTTCGATTTGGCGGTGTGCTGAGCTGCTTCCTGGAAGTTACCGGCCTTCAGCAGCGGCACGATTTTCTTCCACAAAGCGCGGTTGCTCGCGCCCGACATTGTCAAATACATCCAGCGCTCGATTGCGATCGCTACGCCGAATGCGAATACGAACAGGATCGGGTACATGAATGCCCCGCCGTCCTGAAAAAATCGCACTAATGTGCCCATTGTCTTGCTCCTCGTTTAACAATTCGCGGCATTGCCGCTATTTCAATGTACGGCTAAAGCCGTATTTTCAATGTACGGCTAAAGCCGTATTTTCAATTCGCGGCTAAAGCCGCTCCTACTGTTCGGGCCTGAAGGCCCTCCTACTCTTGTCCGTACAGGTCGTCGTAATACTCGACCTGCCTGATAAACTCTTCGCGGTCCAGCGGTGCCAACACTTCGTCAAGCAAACTGTTGACGGGCTTGCCCGTCAGGTCACCCGGATCCGACTTCTGCCAGGGCACAATGTACAGCACCTTCGGCAATTCCTGGTTACCCGTAATCTCAGTACGTCCCAGCTCCATCCGGTCCATCACCTGGCTGCCGGACTCATCCCGCGTTACATCGGCGGCGAGTGCGGCTGTTGAAACGGCTGGCTCGATATCGTCCGTCGTTTCATCGGCAGTGTTCGATGTATCGACCGCCGGCTCCAAACTTGCCGATGTATCCACGGCCGGCTCAAATTCATCTGCATCCTGTGCAAAACTGGCAAACGTCGCCAACAACATGGCTAGCATGAATCGGGGGCCGAATACTTTGAGTGATGCAGTACTCATGTCCGTCATTCC
>WTCH01000147.1 GCA_013138675.1 Woeseiaceae bacterium
GCGGATCGTTAGCAAACAGCGCCAATGCCAGCGCAGCTATTTTGCTCATTTTGAAACTCCTATACGATTGCCCACCAGGATCGAGTAGGTTGCATGAGTAGTTCGTGGTGACACAAGACGCAAAGAATAACACGCTGCTTGATCAGCCCGATTCGTTCGGCTGGGTCTCGATCGTTGTGCACTGGCTTACAACGATCATCATCATCGCGTTGTGGTTCATCGGCCGTAGCATTGCGGAGCAGGATTCCGTTGCGGATATCGACGCACGTCGCGGCCTGCATGTCACGATCGGGCTGACTGTCTGGCTGTTACTCTTGTTTCGCATCGTCTGGCGGCTACGCATGCACCACCCCCGCGCACAGGGGCAATCGCTTTTCATCCACCGATTCGCCCGCACGATTCACTACACCATGCTCGCGGGAATCGCCCTCATGATGATTTCCGGGCCCGTCATGGTCCTGTTCAATAACAACACCGTGACCGCGTTCGCGCTACTTGTTCACCGCAACGTGGCGTCAGCAATGCTCGCATTAGTATTGATACATCTTGGCGGCACACTGAAACACATCATCTTCCACGAAGATGACACGATCGTGCGAATACTCTGGCCGAAAAAGCGGTAATAGCCCGCGTTTAGCCCGTCCCAACGTAGGGAATCAGGCGGCCGAACAACAGCACACCGGTCCACGTGACGAGAGAAATCCAGGCAACCAACTTGGCTTCGCGCGGCGTATCTCCGTGCGGCTCCCAGGAGTGCATCGGCTTATTGAGCCGCAGCCAGAACCACAGCGCGTTGAGGCCGGCGATGACGACCAGGACCATCTTGACCCGGAATCCCCAGTTCACCGCGTAGCGCATCGGGTCACCAAAGAAAAACAGCACACCGGTAGTCAGGTTAATGCCGAAACCAACAAACACCCAGGGCAACAGTTTGTGCGTAGCCGTAATGTTCAGGCCGCGAAAAAATCCCGCCATACGCGTATCAATAATAATGAGGCCGCCTAGCAACAGGGATAGACCGATAAAGTGCAGCGTCTCCATCAGGGGCCACAACCAGAAGATCGAGGTCACCCATGTGTAGACAATGCCACCTTCAATAGACTGTGCAAATGCTTCCATTTCGAATCCCCTTTGCTCAGATGTAGGCAGTCAGACGGCCAGCGGTGATCGCTACCAGCCATAACAGCAGTGAGATGACAGCAAGACTTTTCATCGAAACGTTGTCTGCCGTTCCGGCAGCTTCTGCTGCGACGAGTTTGCCCTGCATGACCTTGGTCAGAATGGCGCCGACGAATATGCACCCCAGTTTGGTCAGGAATACGGTACTGCTCACGAAATAAGTTGCTTGCGAAGTGAACAGAAAAACGCCGGATACCGCGTTGATCAGAAAGCCGATCCAGGCGAACTTGACCAGCGGCAGGAATGATCCGACCCGTATTCCCTTAAACCCGCCCAGCAACTTGAAATCGACCATCGACAATATGCCGACGACAATCGCAAGACCGATTACGTGAAAACTCAGCATGAATGGATAGGCCCATAAGGATTCGCCCACCCAAAGCGCTACCGAGGTGTTCTCAAGCCATTCAAACATGATGATTACCTCCCACCTGATATGTATTCTTGTTATTCCTTATGGCCATAGTCTAAGGCACACATAATCTGCATGCTATTGTTAGACATCACCGGGGAGGACTAATGAACCGATTCATTCTCATTGCCGTGCTGCTCGCACTGTTCGCCACAACCACGAGCGAAAGTCAGGACACTGAGTCGGCCGCAATAATGAGCGGGACGATCATGGAAGCTATGGTCGTAACGATTACACCCGCGAGCGACATCATCTGGGGCGTCGAAGATCCGCAGACTGACGAGGAGTGGCAGGTGCTCGACGATGCCGCCGCGACGCTTATGGAGTCCTTCGAGGCGACGCGCAAGGGTGGTGGCGGTCCGAATGATGA
This sequence comes from Woeseiaceae bacterium, assembly GCA_013138675.1. Classification (GTDB taxonomy): domain Bacteria; phylum Pseudomonadota; class Gammaproteobacteria; order Steroidobacterales; family Woeseiaceae; genus UBA1847. Next base: position 1,962 of record WTCH01000147.1, read on the forward strand.
CGCCTGGGCAAGCGAGGCCGGGTTCCAGGTCTACATCGACCAGGAAATGGTCGCGCTCGAGCAAGCCCGGGCTGCCATTGAAGCACGCGATCTCGACGGACTGTTTGACGCCGGCGGAGAGCTGTATACGCCGTGCGAGGAATGCCACATCGACTACAACCCGGCAGTCTCTGGCGAAGAATTCTAAGCCCGATGATCTGCACACAAAAGCCTTCGCAAGCGCGCCCGCTTCAGGCAATATCGGCTAAATTTTATTCCTTACGGAGAAACCCGAATGTCGATCGCTCGTAGTGCCCTTGCGGCAACCCTTCTTGGTCTCGCCTTCAATGCGTCAGCAGGACTGTCTGATGTGCCGTCAGGCCAGTATGGTCTGGACTCGGACCATGGTTATATTACGTTCAGCTACAGCCATTTGGGATTCTCGAATCCCCATGTCGCTTTCAAGTCGTTTACGGTCGACCTGAATCTCGACAACGAGAACCCTGAGAACAGCACGGTCAACGTCACCATAGATGCGACCAGCCTCGACAGCCGTGTCGATGTCTTCAACGGCCACCTGAATGGGCCAAATTTCTTTGATACCGCCAACCATCCGACGATTACGTTTACATCGACCGCCATCGAAATGACGGGCGAAGACACGATGAATGTGCAAGGCGATCTGACGATCAAAGGCGTCAGCAAGCCGGTGACGCTAATGGCGAAAATCAACCAGGCAGGGAATCACCCGATGCGCAAAACACCCTGGATCGGCGTTGAAGCTGAAACGAAAGTCTCTCGATCCGATTGGGGCCTGACTCGTGCCGTCCCCAATGTGGGTGACGAAGTAACGATCTGGATCAGTGTCGAACTGCCGAAATCGCAATCTGAATAACAACCACTACAATCCGACTGCCAAGCTACTGCACTGGCTGGTAGCAGGCATGATCGTGGTGCAGTTCGTCCTCGCCCAACTGGCGGACAGTGCTCCCAGCGACTTGCGTGAACTGGCGCTGCTGGCGAATCATAAATCTGTGGGTATCACGATTCTGGCTGTCGCCGTACTCCGTATCATTTGGCGTTTTCGACATACGCCGCCGGCTTTGCCGGTGGCGATGCCCCGTTGGCAGGCGACCGCATCGAGCATTAGTCACTGGTCATTGTATGCGCTGCTATTCGCGGTCCCGGTGACCGGCTGGCTGATGTCGAGTGCATCTGCGTACTCGGTGAGTTGGTTCAACCTGTTCCAGTTGCCGGACTTTGTTGCACCAAACCCCGTGCTCAAGGACGTGTTCGAGGAAACGCACGAAGTGCTCGCCAAGCTCCTGCTGGTCATAGCCAGCGTGCACGTCGGCGCCGCAGCAAAACATGCCGTCGTAGACAAGGATGGCGTGCTGCGGCGCATGGTGTCGGTTGTCAGCGTCGCTTTATTTGTCATCGTGGCGGTACTTGGCATCGCCTGGCTGGGCGGTGCGGCCGGCACAAAACCAGCAACATCGGCCCCTGCTGAAGTGCCTGTCGAAAACACTATTGCCTATA
>WTCH01000277.1 GCA_013138675.1 Woeseiaceae bacterium
CTCCGATCCCGGGTAGACAATCAGGCCATCAATCTCGAACAACGCCCGCGTATTCTCCCAATCGCCAGAGCTGTCCTTGATACCAACGATTTGCTCGGGAAAATCGGCACGTAGTCGAGCGGTGAGCGACGGCGGGATACCAACTATGGCGATCGGTGGTATGTGGTAGAGAAAGATACGGGCATCCGGACCGATCGCCTTGATCAGCTCAGAAAAATGGCGGTACAGGCCGTCTTCACTGACTGCTTTGAAATAGAACGGCGGCAACGTCATAACGGCCGGACAGCCGAGGTCGAGGCAAGCCCGTGACAAGCGAGCAGAATCAGCAATATTTGACAGCCCGGTTCCGGGTATCAGCCGGGACGGCTCAATACCGCCGTCCACGAGCGCGGCAATCGCCGAAATTCGCTCATCAATTCCGACCGACAGGGCCTCGCCCGTGGTACCGAACGGAGCCAGCCCCGCACAGCCTTGATCAAACAGACACTTTGCGAGATCGACGTAGAGGTCCGTCGCGATCGACAAATCGTCATTGAATGGCGTCAGTATCGGCGCGATCACACCGCGCATCGGTTCAAATGTCACGCCGGGTTCTCCTCAGTGGTAGCTCGCGAGAGATCAGCATCGATTGATCTCCCGGCCAGATAATAGTGTAGCGCTGCCCAGGGCCCCATGACGACAACCGCGAGCATCAGGCTGTACCTCAATGAGTGAACTCCGAACTGTGGCGCAAGATTATCACTGAGGGCCCCAACGACGAGTGGTCCCAGGCCGAGGCCGATCAGGTTCAGTATGAGCAACATGATGGCCGACGCGACGCCGCGCATGCGCAATGGCACAAGACTCTGCGTCTGGGCCAGTACCGGCGCAAGGTAGAAATTCGAAATTGCAGCAGGAATGATGAACAAAAACAGGCTCGAGTGAGCCGTCGGCGCCAGGTAAACACCCAGCGACATCACCGCCGCGATCAGCTGCGACAGCGCAATAAAACGGAGCGCATTTCGTTGCCGCACCCGGCCAAAGTAGTCTGCGAAAAATCCACCTGTGAAAAATCCGAAGCCGCCTGCAATGCCGAGAATCAGGCCGAGCCAAAGCCCCAGGGACACGATCTGCATATCGTAGCTGCGGATGATGAAACTCGGGAAAAAACTGATCACCGAGTATCCGACGAATGAAGATAAGCCTGCGCCCACTGCCATATGCACGAACGAGCGACGCAGGAGCAGGTAACGGAATACCTCGAGAAGCGACGGATGTTGCCCGTGGTCCTGCCGATTCTCGGACATCCCCCTGGTCGGCTCGGGTAATGTCGTTCGAACAATGATGGCCAACAGTACGCCGGGAATTCCTACGATCAAGAACGCTTCGCGCCAGCCGATGTTTTCAACAACCCAGCCGCCGGCAATATACGCCAGCATGATGCCAGCCGAGATTCCGAGCGTGTAAAAGCCCATGGCGGTTGAACGCTGCTCTGGAGGGTACAAATCCGAGATCATCGAGTGCGCTGCCGGGCTGCAGCCCGCCTCTCCTACCCCAACGCCAACGCGTGCGAGGCCGAGTTGCCAGATATTCGTCGCAAGCCCAGATAGCGCGGTCATGCCACTCCAGATCGCAAGCGCCACAGCGATCAGATTACGGCGATTCCAGCGGTCCGCAAGCAACGCGATCGGCACTCCCATCGTGGCGTAGAACAATGCGAACGCTGTTCCAGCCAGCAAACCGAGAACCGTATCGCTGACGAGGAATTCATCACGGATCGCGGGTAACAGGATGGCGAGGATTTGCCGGTCGACAAAATTGAACATGTAAACGACGGCCAGCACGACCATCGCATAGCGCCGGGCTACGGGCGAAACAATGGCGTCATTCGCTGTCTGCAAGCTGGGTTTCTCCCTCGCCGTTATTGGAATGGTAAATCGAAAGCAACGCGACACAACTGCATGCAAGGCCGGCTACCACCACGACATCCTGTAGTCCCCAGATACTGGCCGCTCCACCAACGACCAGGCTGCCAAGCGCTGTGCCGCCGAATGCGATGACTCCCCACAAACTACTGACGCGGCCGCGGACCTCGTCGTCAACCAGTGTCTGGATCAGGATTTGCGAACCGACACCGCACATCGAGAGAATAACACCCAGGACCGCGACGATTGCCACGCCAATCCAGAAGTCACCGAGCGCGCCCAGAATCGCAATCAACAGGCCAGCCAGCACAACTGCGCCACGGATGACCGCGACGTTCAGCCAACCAACGCCTCGCGACAGGATCAGACCCGCGACCACCGCACCGGCACCTATCGATGACGTCAACGTTGCGAGACCGGCGCTGCCACGCTCGAATACTGCGTCTGCGAATACCGGCATCATCTCCAGTGCACCACGTCCGAAAACAGAGGCGACGGCGACGACGACCAATAAAGCCCGAATGCGCGCGTGACCCAGTACGTAGCTCACGCCATCACGCATTTCATGCCACACATGGCGTCTGCGTCTCTTCTTTTCCGGGGACGGGTTTAGTTTTACGATGATCATCACCACGATCAAAGCGATGTACGAAACACCGTTGACCATGAATGCAGTTGCGACCCCGTAGGTCGTAATCACAAAGCCGGCAATCGCGGGCCCGACAAACCGGGAGACATTGAATGAAATCGAGGTGATGGCGATCGCACTTTCGAGCTGACCTTTTGCCACCAGGTTAGGTACGACGGACATGCGCACCGGCATGTGCGCGCCATCAAGCGTGCCCTGCATAAGCGATAACATTGTCAGCACAAGGATGTCGACATGCCCGAGCAGCGCAAGCAGCCCGAGCAATAGCATGTTGAGCACGCTCAACGAGTTGATAAACAGGGAAGCTGCGCGGCGATCGAAGCGATCGGCCAGTACACCAAAAATCGGACCGAACACGACTGCTGGCGCGAATTGTGAAAACGCGACCACACCGACCCAGAACTCGGAACCCGACAGCTGCCACGCGTACCAGCCCAGGGCAACCCGGTAAATCCAGAGTCCGTGCAGGGATATCGTATTACCTGTCAGGTAGATCAGGTAGTTGCGATTCGTAATTGCAGATTTGGTCACGGCGCATCATAGCATCGCGCCATGCGAAGCTAGTTTCGAACGAACAGATTCTTGATGATGTGTCCGGCGATATTCGGGTTTTCGCGTAAGCGGCGCATCGAGTAGTGGTACCAGAGTTTTCCAAACGGCACGTAGACGCGGAGCGAGTGACCCTCTGCGACAAGTCGCTCGCGGAGACGCTCGGTTACGCCGAGCAGCATCTGGAATTCGTATCGGTCTTTCTCAATACCCAGTCGCTTAATTGATGCCTCGGCACGCTCAACGAGAACCGGATCGTGCGTTGCAATACCAACTCGTGCTCCACCCTCCAACAGCTGATCCAGTAATTCGCTGTAGGAATCGCGGATGTCATCGGCATCGGTGAAGGCAATATCCTCAGGTTCGATGTAAATGCCTTTGCATAAGCGGATGTCTGTGGGTCCTTCCGCCATCAGGGCGGCGACGTCATCCTCGCTGCGACGCAGGCACGACTGGATGACCACTCCAACTCTGTCGAAATCACGGCGCAGCTCACGGTAAATATCCAACGTGACTGAAGTGACACTCGAGTCCTCCATATCGATACGCACGAAGTTGCCATGTTGCCGCGCGCTGGACATGAGCGCCCGCATGGCAGCCTTGCAACCATCGACATCGAAACGCAGCCCCAATTCCGAGAGTTTGACCGAGATGCCGCATTGCAGGGAGTTGTCCTGGATCCCGTCCAGCGCCTCGCGATACAGCTGCAGCGCGGCATTGACCTGGTCCTGATTTGTAATGTCTTCACCGAGGACATCGATCGTACCGGTACAGCCGACCTTGTTGAGCTCGCGCACTGCCCGATACGCGTCATCGAGATGCGTACCGGCGATATAACGACGCGAAAAACGCCAAACCAGCGCGCGCGGCATTAGCGGCATCGTGCCGACCAATAATCTGTGAAACGGGTTAGCTGGCATTCAACGACTCCACCGTCTGCCCCTGAGCGAGCACAGTTTCTGCAACCAGGTATCTTCTGTCTGTCCGCATATACCGATATAGTCTCGGCCATGGCAAACATACTTATAACCTACTCCACCACGGATGGTCACACACGCAGCATCTGCGAGCACCTGCAAAAACTCGTGGCCGAACAGCACGATGTGATCCTGTCCGCGATGGACGACGATCCGGGCATCGATCTCACACCGTTCGACAAGGTGGTCATTGGCGCCAGTATCCGTTACGGCAAGCATCAGAAACAGGTTCTGAACTTCATCGAGCGCAATCAGGCAGCGCTCGAAAGCAGACCAAACGCGTTTTTCTCGGTGAATGTCGTTGCACGAAAACCCGAAAAAAACACGCCCGAGACCAATCCCTACCTGCAGAAATTTCTGAAGAATATTGAGTGGGAACCCGGGAATCTTGCCGTCTTCGCCGGAAAAATCGACTACCCGCGTTATGGTTTCGTCGACAAGCACATGATTCGCTTCATCTTGTGGATGGGCAAGGGGCCCACCGATCTAACGGGAAC
>WTCH01000326.1 GCA_013138675.1 Woeseiaceae bacterium
GAGTACCGCAAAGCCGCGGAACTCAGCGATAGCATCGAGCTTGCAAGGAATGCGACCCGCCGGGCGTTTGATTTCGGCTTCAACGAGGAAGCCGTCAAGGCAGCGCAACGCTGGGTCGACCTGGATCCCAAGAGTGATGAGGCGCTGATTCATCTTGCACAGACACAGCTTCGCCTCGGTGACGTGCGGAACTCGCGTCGCAACTTTGCAAAGTTGATCGAGAACGGCGAGAAGGCGCCCGATGAGATTCTGTTCTCATTGATGGGCTTTATTTCCCAGGAAGATCCGCAGGACGCCGACAAGCTCATGCGTGCGTTGGCCAAGCCCTATGAAGATTCGGCCCTGGCGCAGTATGCGGTGGCGGCTGTCGCGTTGCAGGCAGACGAGGTCGAGTTCGCGATGGAGCGCGCACAGCGCGCCATGGAACTTGATCCGGACTGGCTCAAGCCCAGGTTGATTTACGCACGCGCCATGCTAATTGCAGGCGATATTGACGAGGCCATCGACTACACGGCACGCATCATCGGAGATGCCCCGGATCCGGACCCCGATGCCCGTATGGAACTCGCACTGATGTACATGACGGCGGGTCGCGACGACGACGCGCTGAGCCAGGTCAACCAGGTGTTGCTCGAGCGGGCCTCGCGTACGGACGCGCTGCGCATGATGGCGATCATCAACTTCCGGCAGAACAACCTCGATGCGGCGTGGGATGATTTTGAGGACCTGCTGGCGAGTGGTGACTACACGGCAGACGCACTGTTCTACCTTGCGCGCATCGCCGATATTCGCGGCGAACAGGATCGGGCGATACGTTTGTACTCGCAGGTGCTCGGCGGCAAGAATGCCGTATCGGCCCAGCGCCGCGCCGCATTCATCATCGCCCGGCAAAAGGATGACCTTGAAGGTGCACTGAAGCGTCTGACGGAGTTTGGCAAACAGCGCCCGAGTTTTGCGGTCGACATGCTGCTCGTCAAGGCGGGATTGCTCGGTTCCTTCGAAAAATATGACGACGCCCTCGCACTGTTCGACAAGGCCGTGGCTTTCAGGCCCGATGACGAAGCCGTCGCGTTGAGCCGTGCCGAGCTGATGCTGAGAATGGGCAAGCTTGATCAGTCAATTGCAGCCTATCGAGAGGCGGCGAAGCGATGGCCCGATAGCTCGATGACGCTCAATGCGCTCGGCTACACGCTCGCGGACCGTACTGACGAATACCGCGAGGCGGAGAAGCTCATTCGCAAGGCGCTCAAGAATGATCCCGAGAGCGCGGCCATTATTGACAGCCTCGGCTGGGTATTGCACAAGCGCGGCAAGAACGAAGCGGCGCTGGAGCAGCTCGAGATTGCCTACGCCGAATTTCCCGACCCTGAAGTCGCGGCCCACCTGGTCGAAGTTCTCGTGGCACTCGAACGCAACGACAAAGCAGAAGAATTGCTCGGTGCTGCAGAAGAACAGGCGCCTGACAGCGAACTTCTGAAAGACGTGCGTGAGCGACTTCTCCCGGAATCGCCCTAACGCGGCGAGGTTCTCGCTGGCGGCCGTGGCGATGGCCGCGATGCTCGCCGGCTGTGCCACCCCAAAAAGTGCCTTACTGCCCGATATTGATGATTGGGGTGCGCGAACGACCGTGCTCGCAGGCCTCGATGAATGGGAGTTCAGTGGTCGCATCGCCGTCAAGACGGCAACAGATGGCTTCAACGGCAAGCTGCGCTGGTCCCAGGATAAAAATGAATTCCAGGTTACGGCCAGTGGCCCGCTGGGTGCAGGCGCGGTCAGGATAGAGGGGGATCGGCAGTCTGTCGTTCTCACAGATAAAAATGGAGTCCAAACCGAACTCAAGGACGCGGAACTCGAGTTTCGCTACCGCTACGGATGGACGATTCCGGTGACGAGCTTGCGTTATTGGGCATTGGGTATTCCGGACCCCTCCAGTGCGGCGGAGACCGTCTTCAATGACGCCGGGGAGCTCGAGAGCCTGACGCAACGTGACTGGTCGGTGACCTTCTCGCGCTACGCGGAGGGTGGCGGCCAGCTGATGCCGAAAGTGCTGACTGCCGAAAATAGCGACACTCGCGTGCGGCTTGTGATCGACTACTGGATTTTCTTTGACTAGCGCCGCACAATTGCGCCGCACATGCAGCGTATTGGGGCGTAGCCAAGAGGTAAGGCATCGGGTTTTGATCCCGTGTACCGCAGGTTCGAATCCTGCCGCCCCAGCCATCTGATTCGAAGGGGAAATCCGTGGATCCGGCACTTACGGCAGTATTTTCGGGCAACGCGCACCCGAAACTGGCCCACGATATCGCGCGCTATCTGCACATGCCTTTGGCCCGTGCCCAGGTCGGCCGTTTCAGCGACGGCGAAATCAACGTTGAGATCCTTGAGAATATTCGTGGCAGAGAGTGTTTCCTGGTCCAGCCGACGTGCCCGCCGACGTCTGAGAATCTGATGGAACTGCTCGTGATGGTCGACGCGATCAAGCGTGCATCGTCAGCACGAATTACTGCGGTAATTCCATACTTCGGGTTTGCGCGCCAGGATCGGCGGCCACGCTCGTCACGCGTGCCGATCACGGCGAAACTGGTGGCCAAGCTGATCGAGACGGCGGGCGTTGATCGCGTGCTGACCCTTGACCTGCATGCCGACCAGATCCAGGGTTTTTTCGATATCGCGGTCGACAACGTTTATGCCTCGCCGATCCTGCTGGGTGACGTCTGGAGGCAAAAATTCGAGAACATGGTCGTCGTCTCGCCTGACGTCGGTGGCGTTGTCCGTGCCCGAGCGCTGGCCAAGCGCCTCGACGATGCCGATCTCGTTATCATCGACAAGCGCCGCCAGAAGGCCAACCAGTCCGAAGTCATGAACATCATTGGTGAATGCGACGGCATGAATTGCATCATGATGGACGACATGGTCGATACGGCCGGCACGCTGTGTCATGCGGCCGGGGCCCTCAAAAACAATGGCGCCGCCAGCGTTCATGCCTACATTACGCATCCGGTGCTGTCCGGCCCGGCCGTCGAACGCATTGGTAAATCAGCGCTCGATTCCGTTGTTGTCACCGACACGATTCCGCTCAGCGCAGAGGCCGAGGCCTGCGATAACATTCGACAGCTGTCCACGGCCGAGCTCTTGGGCGAGACGATGCGGCGCATATCCGACGATGAATCGGTCAGCTCGCTGTACGTCGACTAACCTGCCCCTGTAGGAGCGGCTTCAGCCGCGACCGTCGCGGCTGAAGCCGCTCCTACAAACAGCCCGTCCGCGACCTGCACTTGTCTCTGTTGGTGCACAGGGTTACTATGCGCGCCCCTGCTCGAGACGGTCGCAGTTTCGGCAGGTGTATCGTTCAGAATTTTCTGAATAAAATCAATCAGATAATGGAGGCCAGTCATGGCTGAGAAATTCGATCTGGTTGCGGAAATTCGTGAGGACTCAGGGAAAGGTGCGAGCCGCCGCCTGCGTCACCAGAATAAAGTACCCGCAATCATCTATGGTGCCGGCCGTCCGCCGCGCGCACTTTCGTTTGACCAAAATAAGGTCATGCACCAGCTTGAGAACGAGTCGTTCTATTCGAGTGTCCTGAACATCAAGGTTGGCGACAAGAGCCAGGCCGCGATCGTCAAGGATATTCAGCGCCACCCGTCCAAGCTCCAG
>WTCH01000327.1 GCA_013138675.1 Woeseiaceae bacterium
GCAAGTAAACCATCGGGTCCAGGGCGCCAAGAAGGTAATCCGTGACAAGACGACCGCGCGACTCGAGGGTTGTGGATGGCGGATGGTCGTCGTGATAGTTGGTTACGGCCGCGAAGCGACCTGATCGATGCACGCCCAGCCAGGTTCCGCCTGCCTGCAGGTCCCGACCTGCAAGCACATCAGGCATATCGGGCCACCAGTCAGCATCACGAGTGGGCCGCGCATGGAATTCATCTCGATTTGCGGCGACGAGGAGTGGCACACTTTCATGCACCTGAAAGGCCAGCACGATGAGACACATGTCAGCCGGAGTCTTCCAGACCGAGCCAGCCGTCGACGAGACGTCGTGCGATTGATATCCGAAACGGCAACTTCGGGAAATCGGAGCGCAGGTCTTCGCGGGTAAACCAGCGAGCATCATCAAGTTCGCCGTCATTGAGCTCGATGTCTGTCGTCGTCGCTTCGGCGGTAAACCCAAGCATCAGGGCGGACGGAAAGGGCCAGGGTTGCGAGCTTTGGTACGTGACTTTGCCTACGCGCACGTTGGTCTCTTCGTAGACTTCTCGTCGCACGGCATCTTCGAGGCTCTCACCTGGTTCGACGAAACCAGCGATCGTCGAATAGCGTCCTTCGGGCCAGGACTGTTGTCTGCCCAATAGACAGCGCTTGCCGTGTTCGACAAGAACAATAATCGCCGGGTCGACGCGTGGAAAAATCTCTCGCCCGCAGCTGTCGTTGATGCATATGCGGGAATTACCCGCAGCACCGGGACGTGCAGCGGACCCGCAGGTGCCACAGAAGACCTGCGACGCGTGCCACAGAACCAATGCACGCGCATGGGCGACGAGATTCGCTTCGTCCGGCGGCAGTACGGTTCCGAGGTAGCGCAATTCCTGGAATTCACCGAGTTCCTGGAACGGGGCGTCATCGCCACCAATCTCAATCGCGAACGTCGGGCTGTCCCGAAATATGCCGAGGAAAATGAGCTCCTGTTCGGCCGCGGCATGGTCAAGTTCGCGACCTTCCAACAACACCACACCTGCGGTTTCGACGCCGACCAGGAACTTGTCGTTCCAGACGGCGACAAAGCGGCTGTCGTCACTGGTCAGCGCGTCGGCAAGCCAGTCTGCGTCTTTGCGCAGCTCGCCGCTACGATCGACAAACGCGCCGGCAAATACATTCTGATTATCTTCGCCCACCTCGACAGTGTAATGCCTAAATCAGGCGCGTTTCTTACTCGCCACGATCGCGCAGCATGGGCAGGTCTCATTATCGAGTGCATACGCGTCCTGAACGTAGCGCGTTCGGCAGGATCCGCACCCCGCCAGGTAGAGCTCGTCGTTGTAGGAAATGCTGTGCAACAGGTTCCATGCCCATTCGAAACTGAGCTGTGCGTCACCGTGCAACAGCAGGTAGGTCTCATAGGCACGACAAAGGCGGTGACCAAACTCCACATCCGGTCGGGGCCAGCAGGGAGCGACATTGCTCTCGCTGTCGATGCGCAGCAACAGGCTGTTGCAGTACAGCGCGACCAATGTCGTGGCCTGTAACTGGTTCTGCGGATTCTTCACGAAGCGCGCCACCTGGCGAGGTGATTTGCCGCGTCGCCGACGGATGTCCGTTGCACCGGTGTTGCGAAAGTAGGTGGCGTAGAGCTTGCGGATGCGGTCGTCCGACAGCCCGGTGCATTCGCGAATGGTACGTGTACGGGCTTCGTGGCGGATCATTCTAAGGGCCAGCTCGAACTGGCTTCGTTCTGTAGCGTATCGATCATCAGTCAATCGCATATCAAACCCTTTATGCTAGAAATAGACCAGATATAGTGTTACAAGAGCATATATGATCCATACATGGTCGAGCAATAATAAATAAAGTAATTCGAGTAATGCGCAAGAAATGCGCGCGAAGGGGGGTAAATGGACTTTTTTGGACCCGAACCGGCCGATTTTGCCAATGTGACGGCGCTGAACAGGGCGTTCTTGATGCGACTACGAGACCCGCTACCGGGCGAGCGCCTGAGGCGCTGCCTGTCGTCGAGATCGCAAACGTCTATCAGACGACTGTCGAATCTGCAGGTCGAGCGCCTTTCTGCATTGCCTTATCTGTTGTTGTCGGTGCGTGAGCGGGACCAGGTTTGCTGGCGCGCACTTGCCGATAACGACCCCAACCGGGACCTGCTCTTACCCGGCGATGAGGGCGCCGATGAGATCGTTACCGCCACCTTGTCCTTTCTCTGGCAACTGGCGCGGCGGAATCCCTACGCCGTTCGCCTTATCTCCGGTGCAAGCCTGAATTGGTGCGAGCAACTTGCCGACTACACATTGCTCACATTGCTGCAACGTGCGGCGACACGAAATGACTTGCTGCAACCACGGCTGGCGAACAATGAAGACTTCTGGTTGCGGCTACTCGGCCCAGGGCTCAGTCCGGATTCGCAGGTGCGCAGAGCCGCGCACGTGACATCACTGCAAGTGATGCTGACGGAGGACCCGGCGGTGCAGTACCGAAGCATGAAGACCGCAGCTTGCAGCAATCCTGTACCCGCACTTCGCGTCGCTGACACGCGGCGGCCGAAATGATGGCTGCGTCTTGTGTGTCGCTCTGCAGTCAGCATGGTTACAATAGCCGGCCTCATGCAAGCACTGTCCATCAAAAACCTCACCAAGACCTATGCCAATGGCAACCAGGCGTTGAAGGGGATCAACTTCTCGGTCGAAGCGGGTGATTTTTACGCGCTGCTTGGGCCAAACGGTGCCGGCAAGACAACCGCGATAGGCATCATCACTTCGCTCGTCAACAAGTCGAGCGGTGACGTCGAGATTTTCGGCCATAACATCGAAAATGAGCTCGAGGCTGCAAAGACCTGTATCGGGCTGGTGCCGCAGGAGGTCAATCTGAATCTCTGGGAGGGTGTGCATAACATCGTCCTGAACCAGGCCGGGTACTACGGGCTGGACCGCAAACTGGCCCGCGAGCGCGCGGAGAAATACCTGCGTGCACTGCGTCTGTGGGATCGTCGCAATGATTCGGCGCGCAGCCTTTCGGGCGGCATGAAACGCCGCCTCATGATCGTTCGGGCGTTGGTTCACGAACCGAAGCTGTTAATTCTCGATGAGCCGACTGCTGGCGTCGACATCGAGATACGACGATCGATGTGGGAATTCCTGCGTGACATCAATGCAGCAGGAACCACAATCATTCTCACGACACACTATCTTGAAGAAGCAGAATCACTATGCCGGCATGTTGCGATCATCGACGAAGGGAAGATTATCGAAGATGCGAGGATGAGCACCGTACTGCGCAAGCTGCAGCGCGAGGTGTTCGTGCTCAGCCTCGCAAAACCGCTTGACGCGCCTCCGGATCTCGATGGCTTCGAGACCTTATTGCGCGAAGACTGCGAGCTCGAAGTCGACAAGGGACCATCGGTTAACCTGAACGACCTGTTCGTCCAGCTCGGTGAAAAGGGGATCGAAGTCGTCAGCATGCGCAACAAGGCAAACCGGCTTGAGGAGCTGTTCATGCGACTCGTTGAGCACAAGCAGGACGGCTTCAAGGAAATGGCGCAAGGATGAATATCGCACTGAATATCGTTGCGACGCAGACCAT
>WTCH01000366.1 GCA_013138675.1 Woeseiaceae bacterium
GGACTATCCAGAGCGCGATGGGTGGAGTGAACGCAATTACCTTGGGCTTATCGCTTATGCGCATCAGCGCATGGGCAGCGACGAAATGTTTCAGGATGCGATGCAGCGTTATGAAGCAGCACTCGACTACCAGCGCCAGATGGGCGCGAACAATCAAAGTTTCGCGTTTGCAGAGGCAGTGAATGCCGTGCTTCGAGGGAATCATGAAACCGCTCTTCTGAAACTGGCTGCGGCGATTGACGGTGGCGTCACATTCGATCCGAATCTGAGCAATTCGTGGCCAATGTTCGAGGCACTCGATGGCAATCCGCGATTCGAAGCAATTATGACTGACATGACGGGACATCTAAATTCGGAAAGAGCGAAACTGGGTCTTGAGCCAATTGCGCGTCATCAAGTACCGGCTCAGTAGATAAACCTGAAGAACGCATTCGGCCGAATGCGAGAATAGATTCAGGCCGAGAGTTGCGCAGGAGCGAATGTCCGCTTCTGGCCGTTAGCGGCCGTTCGATTTCCCTGATTTCGGCCCGGTGGAACGACCGCTTTAGGTGAAAGCAGACACTCAGAAAATGTCCCTCGAAAATTCGCTGCCGAGTGTCCGCTTTACGCCCTAAAGCAGACATTCGTCTACACTTGGTCTGAAGGGCTGCTTATGAACCGAAGCGGACATTGACCCAATGTTGCGGCTACTGTGATAAATCTCGTCGGGGTTGGATGTGTGACCTTTGCAGAACTGGAGTATTCTTTCCTCTACGGCGGTTAGTTGGAGGTCCGGCGGCCGCTGAAATTACATGGACTTGGAGGACAAGCGATGTTCAAGAAAGGTCAGGGCACTGATAGTTCGGCAGCGTCTTCGCCGCTTCGGATCGGCGAACAACAGCGCATACGCTCAAAAAATGTATCCGTTATTGGACCGACGCTGGTGTTCAAAGGCGAGCTGTCTGCGGATGAGGACTTGGTGATTGAAGGCACGATCGAGGGCACTATTGCCCATCATAAAAAGAACCTGACGATTGGTGAAAAAGGTCGAGTCACAGCCGACATCCATGCGAGTTCCGTCCTCGTCGAAGGACAGCTGAACGGTGATATCCATAGCGACGGCTTGGTGTCGATGGCCGAGGGCGCGATGGTGATCGGCAATATCTACTGCACCCGCATATTCATGGAAGAAGGTGCTCAGTTCAACGGCAAGATCGAAATGACCATACCGGTTCCATTAAAAATTGCCCCGGAACCGGAAGAGGTTGAGGAAAAGTTCGGGGAAGCCGAGAACCTGACTGCTTAACACGCCGAAAATTATTCATGAATGGCGGCTTTTGGCCGAAAGCCGCCGGTCGCGAGAGGGGATTGACCCGGATCGCCTTTGGGCGATCCTCACCCCTTCGGGACGCCTCCGGCGTCCAAAACGATGGCGCGTTTTGTCGAAGCAGTGATCCCAATCCTCCAAAGGAAGAATCAAACAAACAAAAAGACCCGCGCAAGGCGGGTCTTTTGTCTGTTTGGTACTCCCTACCGGATTCGAACCGGTGTTACCGCCGTGAGAGGGCGGCGTCCTAAACCACTAGACGAAGGGAGCGGAGTTCAGGTTTTAACCTGCCCCGGTCGTGCAGGGGCTGCTATTATACGGCCGCATAGCCAATGCTCAAGCGGAATTTCGATTGAAAAATAGCGGGACCACGAAGTCCGCAGCTCCAAAGATCATTCCCCGCGCCGCTCACAATGTCTCCCGGGACGAGTTTTCCAAAAGCGCGTTGAAAGTCCTTTATCGGCTGCACAAGTCGGGATACCAGGCGTTCCTGGTGGGCGGGTGTGTGCGCGATGCAATGCTGGTGCTGCATCCCAAGGATTTTGACGTTGCCACCAATGCGACACCGGATGAGGTTCGGGCTCTGTTCTCCAATTGTCGCCTGATTGGCAGGCGATTCCGGCTGGCCCACGTTCGTTTTGGTCGGGAGATTATTGAAGTTGCGACATTTCGAGCAGCGGCCAATCACTCGGATGACGATCACGCTCATGATGACGAGGGCCGCATTGTTCGGGACAACGTCTACGGAAGCATCGACGAGGACGTGTGGCGCCGCGACTTCACCTGCAATTCGCTCTACTACAACATCGCGGATTTCAGCGTTTGGGATTACACAGGTGGCGTAGAACATATCGAGCAACGGCACATTGTCCTGATTGGTGATCCGGACAAACGACTCCGCGAGGACCCGGTTCGAATGCTTCGAGCTGTGCGCTTCGCAGCCAAGCTCGACTTCACAATTGACGAAACGGTCGTCAAGGCCATTGCCCAGGATCGGCCATTACTTGCGAATGTTCCTGCCGCCCGGTTGTTTGACGAATTCTTGAAGATGTTTCAGTCAGGATTCGCAGAAAGAACATTTGACCTTCTCCGCGAGCATGGACTGTTTGGCATGTTGTTTCCTGCGACGGATGAGCAGCTCAACAAGGACGAGTCGTTTGTCGAGTTTGTCCGGGCAGCACTCCGGAATACCGACCGACGGGTGAAAAGCGATCATTCGGTGACGCCCATGTTCCTGATTGGCGTTTTTCTTTGGGGCCCGACCAGGAAACTCGCGGCAGTTCACCGCTCGGAGCAGAAAATGTCCGAGTCGCAGTCTCTCAGCCTGGCATCTTATGAACTAAGCGGGCAGCAGCAGAAGCGCATTGCAATTCCGCGCCGTTTCACGGCACCGATGCGAGAGATGCTCGCGTTACAGCCACGGTTCATGCAGATGCGCGGCAAGAAGGCGATGAAATTGCTGGAGCACCGGCGTTTTCGGGCGGCCTACGACTTCATGGTGCTGCTCGCCGAGGTAGGACAGTTCGATAGCGAGACGGCAAAATTCTGGACCGAGGTCCAGGGCCACTCAGCCGAAGAGCGTGCCACTAGTTTTCAAATCGATGCGCAGCCGAGTAGCCAACGCCGCCGCAGGCGCAGACGGCGTCCAAAGCCCGCGAATTCATCATGAGTCCAGATCAGGGTGCGCCAACGCCGGCTTACATCGGTGTCGGCAGCAATCTCTATGGCCCCGAGGAGCAGGTTGAGCGCGCTATCGACGCGCTTTCGAGGACTCCCGAATCTGAACTGGGTGCGCGCTCATCGTTGTATCAATCGGCGCCATTCGGACCGGTCGACCAGCCCGATTTCGTGAATGCCGTAGTCAGGTTGGTCACGAAACTCGACGCCCCGACTTTGCTTCACCAACTGCAGCAAATAGAGAATTCACAAGGTCGCATACGCGGTGAACACTGGGGTCCACGGGTTATCGATCTCGATTTGCTCGTATTTGGGGACATGATTGTCGATCTGGACGATCTCAAAGTGCCGCATCCGGGCATTGCCGAGCGAAATTTTGTATTGTTGCCTTTGCAGGAGATTGCGCGCGATCTGGTGATCCCCGGCCTCGGCAGGGTTGTCGAGATCGCGGTCAATCGTGACGAGCCGCGCATCACGCTAATCCGTTAACCAGGAACCGATGTGACCGTTAGCCCGCTCAACCGGAATGCCGATTCC
Organism: Woeseiaceae bacterium; assembly: GCA_013138675.1. Taxonomy (GTDB): domain Bacteria; phylum Pseudomonadota; class Gammaproteobacteria; order Steroidobacterales; family Woeseiaceae; genus UBA1847. The sequence goes on from WTCH01000366.1 coordinate 3,521, forward strand.
TCACGGTACATCGTGATCGAAGGACCCATCGGCGTTGGCAAAACCAGTCTGGCTAAAAAGCTGGCCGACAGCTTGTCCGCAGACGTGCTCCTGGAGGAAGTCTACGAGAATCCGTTTCTCGAGCGCTTTTACCGGGATGGGCAGTCGGCTGCATTGCCGGCTCAGATGTTTTTCCTGTTTGCACGGGCGAGGCAAATCGAGGATCTGCGCCAGGCCGATATGTTCGCCAACGTGCGTGTGTCTGACTACCTGTTTTCAAAGGACCAGCTGTTCGCCGAATTGAATCTGAGTCCTGACGAGCTGAACCTTTATAACCAGGTTACGTCGTCACTTGATATAGAGGCGCCGATTCCCGATCTCGTCATCTACCTGCAGTCATCAGTTGATGCCTTGCTCGAACGCATAGCACGCCGTGGAATCCTGTTCGAACGCGCGATCGACAGGCGCTACCTCGAGAGAGTCACAGAAGCCTACGCAAGATTTTTTCATGCTTACAACGACGGACCGTTGTTGATCGTGAATGCATCGCAGATCGACCCTATTAATAACGAAGCGGACTATGCGCAGTTGTTCCAGCAAATTGAACGAACGACAGGCGGACGTCACTTCTTCAACCCAGTGGCAGCAGCGCTCGCCTGAGAGTCTCCTGAATGTATACACAACTCGAACAACGAGGCATGTCTGAGCCGCCCGTCAATGTTTCAACGCTTCGGCAAATGAAGCAGGACGGTGAGCCCATAGCCTGTTTGACAGCTTACGACGCGAGCTACGCGGCCCTGGTCGATGCGGCCGGTACCGACGTTGTGCTCGTCGGCGATTCACTCGGCATGGTCGTACAGGGACACGATACAACAGTGCCGGTAACCGTTGACAATATCGTGTACCACACACAAGCGGTTGCCCGAGGCCTGCGCCATGCATTTCTCGTCGCTGACATGCCGTTCATGAGTTATACAAACCCGACGCAGGCGCTCGACAACTCTGTGCGACTCATGCAGGAGGGTGGTGCGATGATGATCAAGCTCGAGAGCGGCGGTGGCCAACTCGAAATTGTTGAACATCTTGCCGAGCATGATATTCCTGTTTGTGCGCACCTGGGACTAAAGCCCCAGTCTGTTCACAAGCTCGGTGGATTCAAGGTGCAGGGTCGCGAGCCCGATCATGCTCGCGAAATGGTCGAGTCTGCAAAGCAGTTGCAGGATGCCGGAGCAGACATTGTTCTGCTCGAGTGTGTTCCCAACGAAGTCGGGCAGGCCATGGAAGATGCCCTCGACGTGCCGATCATAGGCATCGGTGCAGGCCCTCACGTTGACGGTCAGATCCTGGTGCTGTACGACGTCCTCGATATTACGCAGGGCAAGACACCGAGATTTGTCAGGAATTTTCAACAAGGGCACGACTCGCCGCTTGCTGCTCTGCAGGCCTACGTCAAGGCGGTTAAAGACAGCAGTTACCCGGCGCCCGAGCATTGTTTCTCCTGACCTGATTCGATGATTTTCATAGAAGACAAGCACGAGCTAAAGGAAGAGCTCGCCGAATGGCGTCATGCCCGGGATCATGTCGCCATTGTTCCGACGATGGGCAATCTTCACCCCGGCCATGTCAGCCTCGTCGACGTCGCGAAAGAACATGCCGAACGTGTGGTTGTCACTGTGTTCGTCAACCCGACACAGTTTGGTGAAGGCGAGGATTTTGAGACATATCCACGGACGTTCGACAAGGACACACGACGGCTGAAAACCGTTGCGGCGGATGTGTTGTTCGCACCATCTGTGGAGACCGTCTATCCGTTCGGAATCGAGAGTGCGACTGCGGTGACGGTGCCAGGCCTTACCGAAAATTTCTGCGGGTCATTTCGTCCCGGGCATTTTGATGGCGTGACGACGGTCGTCGCGCGGCTCTTCGCCCTGGTGCGGCCTGACGTCGCCGTATTTGGGCAAAAGGATTATCAGCAGCAACTTGTGATCAGGCGAATGGTTGAAGATCTGAACCTGCCTGTGACGATTATTACGGCAGCAACGATTCGCGAGGACGATGGCCTCGCGATGAGTTCGCGAAACGTTTATCTCAGTGATGACGAGCGAGAGAAGGCGCCGGCTCTGTACCAGGCATTGGCCGATGTTGAGCGCCAGTTGCGCGATGGCGTCGGTGATTTCGATGCGCTCGAGCGACAGGCCAGCAATGAACTTGAACGTGCCGGGTTCTTGCCGGAATACGTTGCTGTTCGGCGGGCTGCAGACCTGGGCCCAGCAGAGGAAGCTTGTCGCGAATTAGTCGTGCTGGCTGCAGCGAACCTGGGGCAGGCCAGACTGATAGATAACGTGCTGGTTAAGCTCTAGTTCGAAACGACGTTACGCCCGGCATGCTTGGCGCGATACAGTGCTGCGTCAGCTGCACGTATGAGTAATGAAAGATCGTCACCTTTCTTGTGCTGGGAGACACCCATCGAAATCTTGATCGGAATCTGGATCAACGAATCACTGCCGTCTCCGGTGTCACCGCTAACAATCTGTCTTACGCGATCCGCAATCGTGACTCCAAGTTCCTCGTCAACCTCGGGCAGCAGAATCGCGAACTCATCGCCACCGAATCGGACCAGCACATCCCTGGGGCGGAACTGATGCTTGAGTATGGTGGAAACCGCCGACAGCGCGCGATCGCCGGCCACATGTCCAAAATGATCGTTGAAGACTTTGAAGTTGTCGATATCAATCATGATGAGTGAGATCGGTAAGTCATCTTTCTCGCAACGTTTTATTTCGCGCTCGAACAGTTCTTCCATCGTATGGCGATTGTTGAGTCCTGTGAGAGCGTCTGTTGTCGCGTGGCGTTCAAACTTGCGCAGCTCACCATAGCTGTCCGCGATGACGTGGTTGTGGCTGCGTACGCGTTCGGACAGGACAATCAGCAGATTCTTGGCAAATTCGTGGGACGCGTTAACCATGTCCCAGAGTACGGATTGGTGAATCAGCAACAGATGCGTCGGCTCGGCGCCGATCACAAATGCGGACGGGTCCCTGTCTTCAATGATCGACATCTCGCCAACACACGCGCCGACATCCATAGTGGTAAGCACCGGCGCTTCCGGTGAGCCAACGTGCACGTTGAGACTTCCGGACAAAACAATAAAAACATGCTCATTTTTTTCGCCCGGTGAAAGGAGCAACTCGCCTTCACCGAGATCGCGGCGGTCACAGCTCTGCAGCAAGTCCTGCACGTCATCCGGACTCACGCCTCGAAACAGCTCGAGTCCCTCGAGCAGCGAGCGTTTGTAGTCCGAATTCATGGCGAGCGACTGCGACAATATTTAGCCTCCTGTGAACCACCAATTCTCACGTTATTACCGCGCCAAAAATATCGACTGGGCCACAGTATTAAGGTAAATCGCGGGTTTGTTGTGCGGTTACGACAGTTCTTTACGGGCCTCCGCATACTCGGCACGGTCTTCGTCCGAGGGCTCCGGGTACTTGAGGCCTATGTTCTGCAACGTTTCAATGATGATCTCGGCAACGCGGGCCTGCATATAGGGCTTGTCATCAGCCGGTATTGAGAACCACGGTGCCCACGGGCGCGACGTGGCATTGAGCGCGTCCTCGTATGCCTGCATGTAGTTATCCCAGTGCCGTCGCTCGACAACGTCACCGGATTCAAATTTCCAGTTCTTGCTCGGTTCATTCAGTCGTGAGAGCAATCGCCTTTTCTGCTCATCTTTTGACACATTTAGCCAGAACTTCAGGATGACAGTTCCGTTGCGAGCCAGATGCTCTTCCTGTTCACGTACCGAGCGTAGTCGATCGTCCCAGACTGTGTCGTAGTTGATCGGGTCCGGCAGTTTTTGATAGTCGAGGATCCTGGGGTGCACGCGCACTACCAAAACTTCCTCGTACTGGCTGCGATTAAAGATCCCAATCCGGCCACGTTCCGGCAGGCGAAAAGTCGTGCGCCAAAGAAAGTCGTGATCAAGTTCGAGGCTCGACGGCTTCTTGAAAGTGAAGACCTGGCATCCGGAAGGATCGACGCCCTGCATGACAGCCCGTATCGTACTGTCTTTACCCGCCGCATCCATCGCCTGGAAGACAAGCAACAAGGCATGTTTGTCGCCCGCGGCCAGTACACGTTGCAATCGGTTCAGGTTGCGGGTGTTTTGCTTGCGGTTTTTGCCGGTGTGGCGCGGCCCATCCGTTCCGGGACTTGTTGTTGCCTCGCTGACGCGAAAAGTGCCATCAAAGGGAACGAGGTAGGGCGAAGCCGGTGCTTCAAACATGCTGTGTCTCCTTGTGTCGTTCGAGCGACCACTGAATGTGTTCAGTGACCATATCTGAATCGTGATCGAGTCGCGATTTCAACGCTTCAACAACACCGGTTGTCGTTTTGGCATTGCCCAAAGCAACGGCGATGTTGCGCAGCCAACAATCATAACCAATACGTCGTATCGCGCTGCCGGCTGTGCGTTCGAGCCACTTTGCCTCGCTCCACGAAAACAGCTCCGTGAGGTCGATGTCGTCGAGACCATGTCGCGGCGCAAAATCCGCTTCAGCACTTGGTTGAGCAAACTTGTTCCAGGGACAACACAATTGGCAATCGTCACAGCCATAAATACGATTCCCGATGGCCTCGCGGAACTCGAGCGGGATGGAGTCTCTGAGCTCAATGGTGAGGTATGAAATACAGCGCCGGGCATCGAGTTTAAACGGCGCGACGATCGCTCGAGTTGGGCAAATATCGATGCAGGCACGGCACGTACCGCAATGCGCGCTGGCCTTGTCGTCAACGGGAAGTGTCAGATCCGTATACAACTCGCCCAGAAAGAACCACGAGCCGGCTTCGGAATTAATGATATTTGTGTGCTTGCCGATCCAGCCCAGGCCCGCATTTTCGGCGAGCGGTTTCTCGAGGACAGGTGCACTGTCAACAAACGCGCGATAGCCGAAACTACCAACCTGTTGCTCAATGCGCGATGCGAGTTTCTGCAGGCGTCGCCTGATGACTTTGTGGTAGTCCCGCCCGAGGGCGTAGCGCGATATATAGGCCCTGGATTCATGGTCGAGGAGGTCTGCTGACTGATCCTGATTAGCGGGCAGGTAGTCCATGCGCACGGATATCACGCGCAGTGTTCCCGGAACGAGTTCGGCTGGGCGGCTGCGTTTGCTGCCGTGCTTATCCATGTAGTCCATTTCGCCGTGGAAATCACCATCGAGCCACTCGCCGAGACGCGCCTCCGCGGCGGTCAGGTCGACATCGCTGACACCCAATTGCTGGAATCCCAGCTCTTCGCTCCAGCGAACGATATCGGCTTTCAGCGCGGCCAGGTCCTGCGCCGAATGATTAAGTGGTTGTGGCAATACATGTTCCTCGTCGCGGCACAGTATAATCGTCGTCATGTCTACGTTGCCTGTTGATATTTACTCGGTAGCAACTGTCCGTGAAATCGATCGCACGGCGATCGAGGACGAGGGGATCCCTGGCTACACGCTCATGTCACGGGCCGGGGCCGCCGCGGTCCGTGAGGCCCGTGAGCGGTTCCCCGATACCAGGCGCTGGCAGATTGTGTGCGGCGCCGGCAATAACGCGGGCGATGGCTATGTGGTGGCGCGGCTCGCGGCCAGTGAAGGCATCGCCGTCTCAGTCCTCGCGGTGGTCGACCCCGAGTCCTTGAAAGGCGATGCGGCGACCGCCTATGGCGATTTTTCTGCGGAGGGGGGCATGGTCACGGCCTGGTCCGGGCAACTTGATCCGGACGCAGACCTCATCATGGACGGCTTGCTGGGCAGTGGCCTCGAGCGCAATGTCGAGGGAGACTTCGCGCTCGCCGTGGCGGCGATCAACTCCCACACGGCAGCCGTTATTGCCCTCGACATACCGACGGGCATACACGGCGATACCGGCAGCGTAATGGGATTCGCGGTACGCGCGGACTGCACTGTCACATTCGTGGGGCTCAAGGCAGGCCTTTATCTCTCAGACGGCGCGGATTATTGCGGTGACATCGTATTCGCAGACCTGGGCGTGCCGCCGAAGTGCCGTCAGTCTTGCCAGACGGAATTCAGGCGCATAGACGATGATCACTTGCGCAAGAACCTGATGCCACGCCATCGAACGGCGCATAAGGGGGATTTCGGCCATGTCCTGGTTGTCGGCGGTGGGCCGGGCATGCCGGGCGCGGTGCGGCTATGCGGTGAGGCGGCGTTGCGCGCGGGCGCAGGGCTGGTATCGATTGCGACCCATCCGGATAACGCGGGGCTGATCGTTGCAACGCGGCCAGAACTGATGTCTCACGGCATCACCGAGGCGGGTGAACTCGACGTATTGCTCAACAAAGCCAATGTCATCGCTTTCGGGCCGGGTCTGGGTCGGTCTGAATGGGCAGCCGGTCTTGTGGCTTTGCTCAAGCGAGACGAGCGGCTCGCTGTATGGGATGCGGATGCCCTCAACTGGCTTGCGGAATCGCCGGAATTCAACGACAGACGGGTCATTACGCCGCATCCGGGCGAAGCCGCAGGCTTGCTCGACTGCACGGCGGCAGATGTGCAGGCCGATCGTCGCAAAGCGCTCGTCGATCTGCGCGGGCGCTACGGTGGCGTGGTGGTCCTAAAGGGCTCAGGTACGCTGGTGTCGGCCTCATCCGGGGTTCCCTGGCTGTGCAGTGCGGGCAATCCCGGCATGGCTGCGCCCGGTATGGGGGATGTGCTAACAGGCATCGTCGCAGCCTTGCTGGCGCAGGGACTGGCGCCTGAGGACGCCGCGACAGTAGGGGTTGCAGTTCATGCGCGGGCAGGGGACCTGGCCGCGGCAGGCGGTGAGCGCGGGTTGATGGCGTCTGATCTCCTGGGCGAACTCCGAAACGCGATTAACCCATGACCCTGCACCTGGTTGACGCCGAGGCGACTGCGGCACTCGCCGGGCAACTGAACGCGGTCTTGCCGCCCGATACGGCGGGCTGGACCGTGTTGCTCGAGGGCGAACTTGGCGCCGGCAAGTCCACTTTTGCCCGGGCTCTGATCAAAGCCATGGGATACAACGGTGCCGTACCCAGCCCTACCTACACCCTCGTGGAGCCCTACCAGCTTCCCGGTAGAATCGTCTATCATGTTGATCTATATAGAATTGCGGACGAGGAAGAGTTGCGCTATTTGGGCTGGACCGAGCTCGAGGATGGCTTTCGGCTGGTCGAGTGGCCGGATCGAGCGCCTGGATTGATGGCGGCGGCGGACCTGCGGCTGGAACTCAGTTATGCCGAATCCGGGCGCGACGCACGTCTCGAGGGCTTGAGCGAACGCGGCAAGGCGCTTATTCGTCAGATCGAGGATTCGGCCTGTTCTAATTCACAGGATTAACTAAGACCCATATCTTCATAATTTTGCACAAAAAAATCTTGGATTTCGTGCAAGCGGCGGTATACTCACCGGACATAATCTCGACTTAGAGCCTGATTTTCCGCGATGCACCGTCAACGCCTGCTTTTGATGACGCTTTTTGCACTGTTCACAACGGCCGTGCAGGCTGCGCCGACGGTCGAAAATATCCGCATATGGGCTGAGGGTGGCAAAACCAGGGTCGTCCTGGACCTGAGCCAGCCGACGAAACACGCTATTTTCACCCTGAGAGGACCTGACCGTCTCGTTGTTGACCTCAAAGCGGGCCGACTCTCGCCGTCACTGGTGTCCGACCTGCCTGGATCCACAGGCGCGGTCAAAGGTATTCGCAGCGCCATCAAGGCCGACGGTCAATTACGCGTCGTTCTCGATCTGAACGAGAACGTCCGCTCGCGCAGTTTCACTGCGGGGCCCAACAACACCTACGGTGACCGCCTGGTCATCGATTTGCAGCGCTCGAGCAGTCCACAGACAGTCAAACGCGCGTCGGAATCCCACAAACGCGGTCGCGACATCGTCGTAGCTATCGATGCAGGGCACGGTGGTCACGATCCCGGCGCGATCGGCAAGGCGCGTACCCGCGAAAAGGACGTTGCACTGGCGATTTCAAAGAAACTCGCGGCACGTATCAATGCCGAGCACGGCATGCGAGCCGTACTCATACGCAGTAGCGACATTTATGTCGATCATCGCCGGCGTACGGAAATCGCACACAAACACGATGCCGACCTGTTTATCTCGATTCATGCGGATGCTGTCGATGATCGTCGCGCCAACGGCGCAACGGTTTACGCACTGTCATTGAAGGGTGCGAGTGACGAGGAAGCGCGCCTCCTGGCCGAGCGCGAGAACGCGGCCGTTAGTGTCGGCGGCGTTTCACTTGATGACAAAGACAAGGTTCTCGCCGAGGTACTGCTTGACCTGTCCCAAAATGCGGCGCTCAGTGCGAGCCTTGATGTAGGCGACAAAGTAATTGGAGAACTCGAGGACGTAGTGCGCGTTCGGCGCAATACCGTGCAGCAGGCAGGCCTCCTGGTACTCAAATCGATGGATATGCCGTCGATTCTCGTCGAGACCGCCTATATTTCGAACCCATCGGAAGAAAAGAGACTTCGCGATCCGAATCACCAGGCCAGGCTGGCAACCGCTATTCTCGGCGGCATCCGCAATTATTTCTATACGAACCCGCCGCCCAATACGCGAATCGCCATGAATGTACGTCGCAACCCGACGCGCGAGGTGAATCATGTCATCAGCCGTGGCGACACGCTGTCCGAGATTGCAGACCGCTACAATGTAAGTACGGCGGCGATTCGGGCGGCGAATCGACTGAATAACGACACGATAAGAGTCGGCCAGACGCTGTCGATTCCGATCTTCTCCGGAAGCTGATCCTGATCTAACAAGACTTTTGCCCGCCGTTTTGAAAAGATGGCGGGCCGTCCCCGTGTGCGCGACATTCGATGCCTATCCAGCAACTCCCCAATCACCTGATCAACCAGATTGCCGCCGGCGAAGTGGTCGAGCGTCCGGCATCGGTCGTAAAGGAACTGGTCGAGAACAGCCTTGATGCGGGCGCGAGCAGCGTGCACGTCGATATCCAGGCGGGCGGCCAGAAGTTAATCCGGATCCGCGACAATGGCGGTGGTATCGGCCCGGAGGAGCTGGCCCTGGCGCTGTCGCGACATGCGACGAGCAAAATTTCGAGCCTTGACGATCTCGAGGCCGTGGCGTCTTTGGGCTTTCGTGGAGAGGCGCTGCCCAGTATTGCGTCCGTCGCAAGGCTGACTCTGTGCTCCGCAAAGCCCGACTCGGATTCGGCCTGGCAGGTTGAGGCCGACAACGGTGCGATTACAGAACCTCGGCCGGCCGCGCACCCGCAAGGGACGACCGTCGAGGTGCATGATCTTTTTTACAACACACCCGCACGGCGACGTTTCCTGCGTACCGAGAGAACAGAATTCGGCCACATCGAGAAGTGGATCCGACGACTGGCGCTATCACGGCAGGATGTTGCCTTCACACTGACGCACAATCGGCGCTCTGTGATGCAGTTGCCTGCCGCGCGAACGGACGAAGATCGTCTGCAGCGGATAGCAAGAATTTGCGGCGAGGCATTCGCTGACCAGGCAGTTGCTCTATCGCACGAAACTGAAGGCGTTGCATTGACGGGCTGGATCGGCTTGCCTACCTACAATCGCAGCCAGCCGGATATGCAATATTGGTTCGTCAACGGTAGGAGTATTTCGGACAAGACTCTGTCGCACGCTGCGCGCCTTGCGTATCGCGATGTGCTTTTTCACGGCCGCTACCCGGCGTATGTGCTGGCGATAACGATGGATCCGGCTACAGTCGACGCGAACGCGCATCCGGCCAAGCACGAAGTTCGCTTCCGTGATGGCAGGCGCATTCACGGAATCGTGTCCCAGTCGGTTGAGGCAGCGCTCAGCGAAACAAGACCTGGCGGTCACGCCGCAGTTCCTGCGACATTGCCGCATTCGCAGCCACAAATGCAGCGGGTCATGCCTTTGCCTGGCGCTGTTCGCGAGACGTTGGCCGCCTACCAGGCATTTTCAGCTCAAGGTTCCGCGGCGGCCGTCGACATCAACCGCGAGCCGTCGGAGATCCCGCCGCTCGGCTACGCGGTTGCTCAGATCGGTGGCGTCTATGTACTGGCTGAGAATGCGAACGGCCTGGTCATCGTCGATATGCATGCCGCACACGAACGCATCCTCTATGAAAAACTCAAAGCAGGTTTCGACGACAAGGCCGTAGTTCGACAACCGTTGCTTGTTCCTACGAGTGTCGCCGTCGCGCAGAGCGAGGCCGACATGGTCGAGCGATCCGCCGGTGTATTCGAGAATCTTGGTCTGATCATCGATCGCACGGGCCCGACCAGTCTCGTCATTCGTGAGGTGCCTGCGCTGCTGCGCAATGCCGACGCGGAATCACTGCTGCGTGATGTATTGGCTGATCTGTCACAGGCAGGGCAGAGCAACCGCGTCGAAGACATGTGCCACGACTTCCTCGCGACAATGGCATGTCATCACTCGGTGCGTGCTAATCGCATGTTAAGCGTCGAGGAAATGAATGCCTTGTTGCGTGAGATGGAAATCACGGATCGTGCCGATCAATGCAACCATGGTCGACCGACCTGGACAGCTATCACGATGGCCGAACTCGACAAGCTGTTCCTGCGCGGCCAGTAGTAACAGTCCGCCATGAAAACTGCAGTGTGTCTGATGGGACCGACGGCATCGGGAAAAACGGATGTCGCGATCAGCCTGTGCAAGCGCTTTCCGTTCGATATCGTCAGTGTTGATTCGGCTCTCGTCTATCGTGGCATGGATATTGGTACGGCGAAGCCTGATGCCGAAACACTGCAACGCGCACCGCATCGTCTGATTGACATCCGGGATCCGGAAGAGAGTTACTCGGCAGGTGATTTTGTCCGCGACGCACGGCGCGAGATCGACAGCATTCAGGGTGCTGGCCGGGTGCCTTTACTGGTTGGTGGCACGATGATGTACTTCCGGGCGTTGATCGGCGGCATCGCCGAGTTACCCTCAGCGGATGCTGAAATTCGCGCATCCATAGACGCAGATGCGGAAAAAGCGGGCTGGCCGGCGATCCATGCGCGGCTGCAGGAAATAGATCCGGCTGCGGCAGAGCGGATCAAGCCGAATGACAGGCAACGGATTCAGCGCGCGCTTGAGGTCTATCTCGTGAGCGGTACGCCGCTCAGCGAATGGCAGTCACGGGCGAAAAAAACGCACGATCAGGATCTCCGCTTTGTGAAAATTGCGCTGCAGCCAGCCACTCGGCAAGTCCTGCATGAGCGTATAGAAGAAAGACTAAATCTGATGTTAAACAACAGCTTTCTGGATGAAGTGAAAGTACTTCGTGAACGACCAGGGCTGACTGCCGACCATCCATCCATGCGCTCGGTAGGCTACCGGCAGCTGTGGGCACACCTGGATGGCGAGGGGAGCATGGAAGAGGCCGGCAAGCGGGCCCTGTACGCAACCCGCCAACTCGCGAAGCGGCAGATTACCTGGCTGAGGAACGAATCGGACCTGAGGTCATTTGATCCCCTTGAAGGCAGCACAATCGACGCCATATCAGCGTCTCTGATAGAATTTTTCAACGCTTAGGCTGAACTCGCGTGGGCAACCGGCGCCACCGGTATGCGGTGTTCAAAAAAATCATAAAAATAAGGAGACCCAATCATGGCTAAAGGGCAAACACTGCAAGACCCTTTCCTGAACATTTTGCGCAAGGAAAAGGTCCCAGTATCGATATACCTCGTTAATGGCATCAAGTTACAGGGCCAGGTGGATTCATTTGACCAGTTTGTTGTACTGCTCAAGAACAGCGTTAACCAGATGGTTTACAAGCATGCGATTTCGACAGTCGTGCCATCACGCAATGTTCGCCTGCCGCTGCCGGACGACGAGGCAGGAGACGACTAGCTTGATGTCGACATCGCCGCGGGAGTTCATATTTGTTTGAACGACCGCAAAGCGGCGAACGTGCAATTCTTGTCCATGCCGGTCCCGATGGCGCGCCGGAAGACTCCGAACGCGAAGAGTTTCAAGAGCTGGCCGTCTCGGCAGGGGCATTTATTGTCGATGAAATCGTCAGCAAGCGCCGACGGCCGGATCCGCGTTACTTTATTGGCAAGGGCAAGCTTGAAGAGGTTGCCGAGAGCATTGACGCCAATTCAGCAGAGCTCGTCATTTCAGCGGCGTCGCTGTCACCGAGCCAGGAGCGTAACCTCGAACGGCAACTGAAGTGCCGGGTGGTCGACAGGGCGGGCCTGATTCTCGATATCTTTGCGCAACGAGCGCGCAGCTTCGAGGGCAAATTGCAGGTCGAGTTGGCGCAGCTGGGCCACCTTTCGACACGACTGGTGCGCGGCTGGACTCACCTCGAACGGCAGAAGGGTGGTATCGGACTTCGCGGGCCGGGCGAAACCCAGCTTGAAACTGACCGGCGCCTGATAGGCGCGCGTATCAAGCAGCTGCGAGCACGCCTCGAGCATGTCGACGCGCGGCGCACGATGAATCGCCAGAACCGGGTGCGGGCGGAGGTCCCGACCGTGGCGCTCGTCGGTTACACCAACGCAGGCAAATCCACGTTATTTAATGCATTGACCGACTCTAGTGTGTACGTCAAAGACCAGCTGTTCGCGACACTCGATCCGACCGTCAGGCGCCTTGAACTCCCAGATGGACGTGAGGTTGTACTGGCCGATACGGTAGGGTTCATTCGGGATCTGCCACATGAATTGATCGCTGCATTCAGGTCGACGCTGCAGGAGGCTCGCGAGGCTGACCTGATACTCCACCTGATCGACGCGAGCGACGAAAATCGTTGGCAGCGCGTAAGGCAGGTCAATGCGGTATTGAAGGAGCTCGATGCAGACCGCGTTCCGCAGATCCGGGTGTACAATAAGATCGACAAGCTGGGTCGCGAACCGCGTGTCACCAATAATCGAGCAGGAGAGGGCCGGGCAGTCTGGCTGTCGGCAATCAACGGTGACGGCATTCCGATGTTGCTCGATGCGATTGGACAGCGCCTGCGACGCAAGACACGTCACGGCGTCATGCACCTGCTACCGACTCAAGGCCGCCAACGTGCAAAACTTTTTGAAATCGGTGCTGTCCTCAAAGAAGAGGCATGCGATGATGGCGGCTGGACCCTGGAATTAAAGATGGCCGAGACGGATTTACAGCGTTTCCTGAAGCGCGAGAATCTTTCGGCCGATTTGTTGGAGCCTCTGCCGGTACAAGAAACGGCCTAGGCAGTAACCTGGAAGTAAAGAGACTATGGCCTGGAATGAATCGGGGAACGGAAAAGATCCCTGGAAAAGAAATGACGATGAACCGAATGATCTGGATCAGATCATTCAGAACTGGCAGAAGCGCCTGAGCGCCATCCTGGGTGGCGGCGGTGGAGGAGGAGGCCGCAGTGGCTCCGGCTCTGGTGGCAGTTTCTTCCTGCTGTTCTTGCTGGTTGGCGCGTGGATCGTCACGGGGTTCTACCGCGTAGATGAGGCGGAACGGGGTGTCGTACAACGCTTTGGCGCCTACACGGAAACCACGATGCCGGGGCTGCACTGGCACATCCCGTACCCGATGGAAATCGTCAACAAGATCAACGCCAACGAGGTCGCTAACTACAAGTACAACACCGAAATGCTAACGGCCGATCAGCAGTATGTGTTTATTGACATGACGGTTCAGTACCGCCGCACGGATCCGGTGAAGTACAGCTTTGAGGTTGAGCTTCCCGAGGAGACGCTCCAGGATGTAACGGAGAGCGCGCTTCGCGAGGTGGTTGGTACCAGCGAACTCGAGGTTTTGATTGCCTCGAGGCGCGACGAAATCGCCACTCGCACAAAAGAAGTATTACAAAGTACGCTTGATAGCTACGGCGCTGGACTGACAATCACATCGATCTCCCTGGAGACGGTTAACTACCCACAAGCAGTCCAATCTGCAGTCGATGACGCACAGAAGGCGCGTAACGACAGTGAGCGCTATGTCCTTGAAGCAGATGCCTACGCAAGAGATATCATTCCGAAAGCGCGCGGTGATGCGGCGCGAGTTTTGGAGGATGCCCGCGCCTACAGGGACCGCGTTATTGCTGATGCAGAGGGTGAAGCCGGGCGATTCGAGGCTCTGTTGATCGAGTATCAGAAAGCTCCGGAAGTAACGCGCGAGCGCCTCTATATCGATGCCCTCGAAGAAGTATATGGTCGCTCTAATAAGGTGTTTCTCGATGCGGAAGGTAGTGGCAATTTGCTGTACCTGCCCATCGATCAGTTGATGCAACAGGGCAACCGGCCTGTAACGAGCGAGGGCAATCGTGCCTCGGACTCGCCATCGCCGCAGCAACAACGGAGTGATGCGCTAACTGAGTCGGCGGATTCACGCGAACGGAGGATTCGAGATGACGGGTAATAAATTCACGTTTGTTGTTATCGCAGGCCTGCTGCTCGTTGGTATCGGATTGTCGGCATTTACGGTCGGTGAACGCGAACTCGCGATCAAATTGCGATTGGGCGAAGTGGTCAAAGCAGACTACGAACCGGGCCTGAACTGGAAGGTACCTGTCTATCACACGGTGCGGAAGTTCCCGAAGCGTATCCTGACGATCTCGGACCGGCCGGAGCGCGTGTTCACCGCGGAAAACGAGGCACTTGAAGTCGACTTCTTCGTAAAATGGCGCATCGTTGATCCGGTTCGTTTCTATACGTCTACTGGCGGTGTACTTCAGGTTGGTGACGCTCGCCTTTCCGAGATCATCAAGAACGCTGTGGTCACCGAGTTCGGCAAGCGTACGGTAAACGACGCCATTTCAGTCGGCCGTGAGCAACTGATGCAAGACATGTTGCAGACGGCAGAGGGTGCTGCGAAAGACCTGGGTGTTGAACTGGTCGATTTCCGCATCAAGCAGGTCGAGTTCATGGAAGATGTGCGTAACTCTGTGTATGCACAGATGGCCGCAGAGCGTGCTCGAATTGCAACGGAACGCCGCGCCGAGGGCCGGGAGACCGAGCAGGAGAAAAGAGCGTCGGCAGATCGAGAACGTACGGTTCTCCTGGCTAATGCTTACCGGGACGGGCAGTTGATTCGCGGTGAGGGCGATGCTCGCGCGGCTGAGATCTACGCGAACGCCTATAACAAGGACCGCGAATTCTACTCGTTTTATCGAAGCATGGATGCGTATCGCAAATCGATGGGCAAGGACGGGGACGTCCTTGTGCTGGATCCCGACAACGACTTTTTCCGATATCTCAATCAGTCGGATGGCGGTCGCTAAGCAAACGAATCATGCACTGGCAGGAGATTCTGACGGCCGTCGCTTTGCTTCTCGTCATCGAGGGCATGCTGCCGTTCGTCGGGCCGCAGGTTTACAAGCGACTGGTAGCGCAGATTGCCAGACTGGGTGACAATCAGTTACGCACGTTTGGATTGACGTCGATGATCGCGGGACTAGTGCTCCTGTTTTTCGTACGCAGCTAGAGATCGGATAGACCATGGGTAAAAATGTCGTTGTCATCGGCACCCAGTGGGGTGATGAAGGCAAGGGAAAAATCGTGGATTTGCTCACGGATCGTGCGGCTGCTGTCGTACGTTTCCAGGGCGGTCACAACGCCGGTCACACGCTGGTCATCGACGGTGAGAAGACAGTACTCCACCTGATACCTTCGGGGATTTTGCGTGACGGCGTGAGTTGCCTGATCGGAAACGGTGTGGTGTTGTCGCTCGACGCGCTCGTGACTGAGGCTAATGCGCTTGTCGCAACCGGCGTGCCGGTCTTTGAGAGGCTTAAGATCAGTCCGAATTGCCCGCTGATTCTGCCATCACATGCGGCATTGGATCTGGCTCGTGAAAAAGCCAAGGGTTCGGCCGCAATCGGTACCACAGGAAGGGGTATCGGACCGGCGTACGAAGACAAAGTCGCACGGCGCGCACTGAAAGTCTCGGACCTGTTTGTACGGGAAAAATTTGCGGCGAAACTCGGCGAGGTTCTCGACTACCATAACTTCCTTCTCAAGAATTATTTCGGGGCGGACCCGGTCGATTTCACAAAAACGCTTGATGAGTCGCTCGAGGCGGCCGAAGTGGTCGCTCCCATCACGGCCGATGTGACGCAAATTCTGCAGGACCTGACCGATGACGGGAAGAGCATTCTGTTCGAAGGTGCGCAGGGGACATTCCTCGACATCGATCACGGTACGTATCCGTTCGTAACGTCATCGAACACTGTTGCTGCGGCAGCGAGTACCGGCACAGGTATCGGGCCTCGCAATCTTGATTACATACTCGGTATCGTTAAGGCATACACCACACGTGTTGGTGCCGGCCCATTTCCGACGGAGTTGTTCGATGACGCTGGTGATCACCTCGCGAGTGTTGGCGCCGAATTCGGAGCAACGACCGGCAGGCCCCGCCGGTGCGGATGGTTTGACGCGGTCGCATTGCGACGTTCGATAGTCAATAGCAGTGTTTCTGGTTTGTGTGTAACGAAGCTGGATGTTCTCGATGAACTCGAGACTATCCAGATTTGCGTTGGCTACCAGATTGACGGTGAGCCTATATCAGGCGTTCCGGTTGTCGTTGATCGTTTTGCAGAATGCAAGCCGATCTACGAGGAACATGTCGGCTGGCAGGAGTCGACCGTTGGCGTTACTTGCTTCGACGATTTGCCTGCCAGGGCCAGAGATTATCTTGCTCGAATGGAGGAGCTAGCGGGCGTGCCGGTGGACATCATTTCGACGGGCCCGGACCGCGAGCAAACGATCATCAAACAGCATCCGTTCGAATGACTGTCGCGGCTAAAGCCGCTCCTACGGGATCAATGAAAAGCTGTGGGAGCGGCTTTAGCCGCGACGCTGTGAGCGCCACCCTGTGACAGCGCATAACCTGGTTTTCAGGGCCGGTCCTGGTGC
>WTCH01000249.1 GCA_013138675.1 Woeseiaceae bacterium
CGAAGCTCGACACCCTCCGTACGGGCGTCGTCCACCTCGGCGGCGATCGCAGGCATCTCGGCTTCGCTGCGCCGGTAGAGCAGTGTCACCTGCGCGCCGTCGCGCAGGGCGCTTCGCGCCGCATCGATCGCGGTATTGCCACCACCGATTACGAACACGCGTTGGCCGTCGAGCGACTGGCTGTGACGCTTTCGTTCGCGCAGGTAATCGATACCCGCGGTTATACCCGGGCCGTCCTCACCGGGAATGCCGAGCCGGCGCGCCGCCTGGGCGCCCAGGCCAAGAAAGAGCACGCCATGGCGGTCGCGCAGTTCCTCGAAACCAATCGCGGACCCAACATTGGTGTTATTCACGAGCGTGATACCGATTTTGAGCAGGCGCTCGACCTCAGCATCCAGAACATCGTGGGGCAAGCGGTATTCGGGTATCGCGCGCCGCAGCATGCCGCCCATAGATTCACCGCGTTCGTAAACGGTGACGCCGTAACCACGGCGAGCCATCTGGTATGCGAAGGACAAACTCGCCGGGCCGGAGCCGATGACGCCGATTGATTCTTCGTAAATTCGTGGAATGACCGAGGGGAGGGGCAGCGTGCGCGACAATGCCCAGTCGCCAAGAAATCGTTCCAGTGCGTTGATTGAAACGGCGCCGTCCTTGTCGCTACGGATGCAGCTGTCCTCGCACGGGTGCGGGCAGATACGGGCGATCGTGGCCGGCAATGGATTCAGCCGGGCGATCTTTCGCCAGGCCTCGTCGAAGGCCTGGTCGCGCGTTAGCCCATTCTTCTCATGCTGTGCGATGACGCCCATCCATCCGCGTACGTCCCCACTGTTGGCGCAATGCGCCTGGCACGGTGGCTGTTTTTCCGCCTGCTGCGCGAGGGTTCGAAATGACGGCTCAGTGCCTGGCATGACTGCCTTCCCTCTCGTCTGCATGGCCTTTTGTGCCGATTCCGCCTCGCAGGTTGCCCGCTACCAGGTTCCAGATGAGGCTCCCGAAATAGGCAGGGTGCAATGTGCGCAGGAACACATTGGTGTACGACGCGCTGCCGCTGAATAAATCCCAGAGCACGCCAGACATGCGCCTGGGGCCTTTGGACTGCTGTTGCTCGCCGCGTGTCATACGCAGTATGCCGCGACGTGCGAAGCGTGCTTTTTGCACGAGGCTGGCGACGTTGAACACGAACTTGCCGACCAGGTTGTCGTGATCGATGCGGCGACAAAGCGGCGCATAGTGCTGTTTGAAGCTGTCGGCGTCGACGCCGTGGAACACGACCGTCTTGGCCGCGGCTTTCGATGTCCGGTACGCCGCGCCGATGCCGTCCTTGAAAAGCCTCGTCGATCCGCTGTCGCCGATCATAACCAGCCGGTCAGCGTAGATCGGGCGCGAGGGCTGAATGTTGATGCGCGGATAGCAATGGCAGACGTGCGGCGGAATCATGTTCTCCGGAAAACAGTTCCTGACTTCCGGAGACTCGAAGAAACGCGTCATCAACTTTTCGTCAATATCATCTCCGAGCAGGCACAGCGTCACGTACTCGCCCTTGGGTATCAGGGCCGCGAACTCAAGCCGCGGTATGTCCAGCAAGAACACGTGCATGGAAGGCCCGAACGTCCTGTTTATGAGTTCCTCGCCGAGGTGAAATTCGCAGATGAATGTCTTCGTGCGATCGGGCTGCCGAAACGACGGCATGTCGCTCTCGATAATATCCGGCAAGCGACTATTAACGCCGGACGCCACGACAACAAGATCGTAGTCGGCGCTGGTCTGGTCTGCGCAGTGCACGGTCATTTTCTCATCGCTTCGCTTTATGCCGGTGACGAGCCGGCGAATGAGGGTCGCGCCTTTCTCTTGCGCCATTTCCTGCAGATAGCCGTCGAAACTATCGGCAGCCTCTGGCGAAGACTTCCTGGGACCGTGACCGCGGTAGATCGCGGCAATACGCTTCTCCGACAGTGGCGTGGCAATTTCGACGTCGCCAACATCCATGTGCAGCGTGTACGACTCGATGCCGCGCTGCACGATGCTGTCCGGAAGGTTGATGCCCTCGGTCGCGAGGCGCTGGACAAGCGATTCCGACACGATGCCGCCGCAGTGATTGCATCCGGAAGGGCCGCGATGGCAGAACTGCCTCGGCTCGTATAGGTCGACGTCGGCCTGTAGCCCGATGAGCTCAGCCATATTGAGAAAGAAAAAGCTGAACATCGACCCGGAAGGACCTGCACCGATGACGGCGATCCTGGAACCGTCCTTCAATGCCGAGCTGTTAGCTTTGATCATCCGACTCTTCCGTCAGCCGATTTCCTCGTACCTGGCCAGGCGGTCGGTCAGGTCCCGGATGCGGTGCGACATCATCTGCAGAATGCGAAACGACAGTGACGGATCCTCATGCACGCCGCCGAGGAAATTCTTCTTGTCGATTGTGAGAACCCGGGTCGGCCGGATGGCCCGAATAGTCGCGGTCCGGACCTCCTTCTCGAACAGGGCCATTTCACCGAAGAATTCGTTTCGCCCCATGCTGCGAAGGCGCAGCTGCCTCCCGCCTGACTCGGCCAGGGCCTCGACCTCACCCTTCTGGATGACGAACATGCAGTTGCCCGCGTCGCCCTGCTGAACAATGATCTCGCCTGCCTTGTACTCTCTCCCCAAGCCAGCCATGCGTGGATCCATCCTTTATGCAGACCTCCCCAGCAGACTATTCTAGAACCTGCACAGCTGTTAGACCGTCCGTAGTTTCCGCAGGTGCTCAACTTGGGCGTGAAGAATTAAGGATCGCGGTAACGAAGGCACCGGTTATGCCGCCGAGAAAGCGGTTGCGCGTCATGCTTCCCAGCAGCGTCGCCATACGATTGCCGGCAACGGCCT
>WTCH01000013.1 GCA_013138675.1 Woeseiaceae bacterium
GCACCCGGGTACGCGTAATTGACGTAGTCCAGGTCATTGGCCTTTAGCGCCTTCTCGAAATCGGGCCAGCCAGCATTGACGCGTTCGTCCAGCCCCGCATTGTGCAACATCAACGGTGCTTTGATACGGGCTGTATCTTCTGCAGACGGGTGGCGACCATAAAACGCGACCGCGGCCTCGAGATCGGCGACTTGTACAGCAAGTCGCATGGACATACCGCCACCGAAACAGAATCCAACCGCGCCTACACTGCCGTTGCTGTCAGGGTGATTTTGCAAAAACTCGACCGCTGCCACGAAGTCCTCGACCATTTCGGCACCATCGCGCTCGCGCTGCATCGTCCGACCTTCATCATCGTTGCCGGGATAGCCGCCCAGTGGCCACAGCGCGTCTGGCCCGAACGCGACATAGCCGGCCACGGCAAGACGGCGCACAACGTCCTCAATGTACGGGTTCAAGCCACGATTCTCATGCACGACAACGACGCCTGGCAGCTTGTGATCGATGACGGCTGGTCGAGCGAAATAACCGCGCATCTCGCCGCCACCTTTGGGCGATGCGTACTTCTTGTAACTGACTGAGATCGACGAGTCCTCGGGATCAACTTGTTGTGCCCGCGCGTAATCCGGGCTCAAACTCGCGAGTATGGCGGCACCGGACACGGTAAAGGCTGCCGCCTGGTCGATGAACTGCCGGCGACTGACGGTGCCATGCACATAGCCATCAAATAGCTTGAGTACGCGGGGATCAAAATCGCTCGCTTTAGCCACTGATGTAACTCTCCAGTTGCTCTATTTCTTCCTGCTGATCGGCAATGATTGCTTGCACGAGGTCACCGATCGAGATCATGCCAATGACATGATTGTCCTCGACGACGGGCAAGTGCCGGATGCGGCGCTCCGTCATCAGCTCCATACATTGGTTTACCGTTTGCGAGCTCGACGTCGTGAGGACCTCTGTCGACATGATCTCAGAGACACTGGTAGTTTCTGATGAGCGCCCTTTGATAATGACCTTGCGTGCGTAGTCCCGTTCGGTAACGATGCCGCGAAGCTCTTCGTCGTTCATAACGAGAAGTGAGCCTACCAATTTGTCCGCCATGAGCTTGATGGCATCGAATACGGATAAATCGGGCGCAACCGAAATGACGTCGTGCCCTTTCGAATCAAGCAGGTGTTTCACCAGTTTCATACATCCTCCCATTGCCGTCTGTCGCGACTTGCCTACTGATTCTAGCAGCAGGGAGGAATCACGGGCACGCCGCTGCGGCCCGCACAAATTATTGCGAGAAATATCAGAAACTTAGGATTGAAGGACCCTAGCTATCGTTGTCGATTGCGCCGCGAACATTGGATGCGTTGAGACCGCCGCTACCGTCGTCAATGATTATCAGATCATGCTCGACGTCGTCAATTTCAATGCCGCCGGAGCCGTCGTCAATTGTAACGCTGCCGCCAACTCGCTCGACCGTGATGCTTCCGGAACCGTCCTCTATCTCGACGTCGCCCTGCACGCCGATGACCTTGATCGAGCCGCTGCCGTCATCGATGGTGATGCTTGTAACACCCGCAACATCTATCGAGCCGGATCCATCATCGATCCGGACGTCGGAGTTCACATCAATGATTTTCATCGAACCGCTGCCATCGTCGACGCGCAACGCCAGACCGTGCGGCACACGAATATCCAGATCCACACTTGGTGAATCGTTCCAGCCCCAGGAATGGCTCTCAAAGAACGCCTCGAGCCTGGCCTCGTCGCGACTTTGATCGAGCGACAGCTTCAGCTTTTTCTCGATGAGTTCGCGTGCGTCGTCAGCATCCTCATCAGGCACGTTGATCGTGGCGGTGACCAGGATCTTGTGCAGGCCTTCAACGCCAGTCACCACGAGGCTGCCCGCCCCGGCATTGATATCGAAGCTCGAAAGCCCATCGGCATCAAGTTCGAGTTCTCTGTCTTCGGTGTAGCCATTCCATGCCGCGTGCGACAGGCTGGCCGCGAACATCGCGATTACGATAAAGCTGCGCATTGTTGAACCCTCGGTAATGTACTCAGAACTGCCTGTTAGACGCCTGGCAACGCTGAATGGTTGCAAAGCGGGTCATTCATCTCGCGAAACCAGTAGTTCCAGCCGATCCTTGATTTCGGCGTAGGGAAACCAGTCACCGCGCAACATTACGCCGTGCACGCGCCGTGAATTCCCGATATCGACCAGCGGATTCGCGTCGAGCAGTACAAGGTCCGCTTCTTTGCCTAAAGCGACTAAACCTGTATTCGTACCCAGAAACTCCGCGGCGGCCGCAGTCCCGGTCCGCAATGCGTCAAATGGTGTCAGTCCCGCCGCAACAAGGAACTCGAGCTCATGGTGCAGCGAAAATCCGGGCACATTGAAAATCTGTGGCGCGTCGGAGCCGAGCAACAGGCCTGCCCCGGCCTCATGCAACGCAAGGACAATCCGCCGGCGTATGTCGATGGCTCGTGCGCCGATCTCCGGACTGAAGCCACGTTCATCCAGCTGGCTCTTTTTCGCCTCTACCCACCGCTCCACCGTTGCGCGTGGCATGTAGCGCATCTCGGGGCGGTTGGCGAGATCAGAAACACTCGTTTCGTTCACAAGCTGCTCGATAAGCGACTGCGTTGGTACGTTCCAGGTCCCCGCTGCGGCGGTTCTCATGACGAGCTCTTCAATACGCTCTACTACGACCTGGTCCGCGAGCAAAACGTCGAAGAACCCACCGTATCCACCGGACGGATCTGAGTCCGCCGGCATCAGCGCCGCGATGTAGCCATCGAGATGGTCAATCGTCGTCATGCCGGCATCGAGCGCACCAACGACTCCCACGGACACGGGTACGTGACCCGCGAACGGCATGCCGAGTTCGTTGGCGGCCGAGGCAATAGCGGCAAATTCGCTGGCACTCAGGCCAGGGTGAATCTTGATGAAGTCATAGCCCGCGGCGTGCTGCGCCTGAACCTTGCGCACACCATCAGCCGGGCTACTAACAGATTTCCCGTTCAGTGAAGGGCCCGAGGTGATTAGCCGCGGACCAAGCTCCTCGCCATCGAGCAATTGCTGACGCAATTTGAGGTGCGACGGGCGGCCCAGCATGCCGCGTACGGTCGTCACACCATTCGCCATGAACAAGGTCAAGTCACGATCGAGCTCTGGCGAACCCACGTCCGCCACATGCGCGTGCATTTCGACAAGACCAGGCATCAAGTAGCGGTCTGTACCATCAACGACAACGGCGCCTTTCGGTACCGGCACTCCATCAACATCACCGATGACCATGATGACACCGTCATCGACAATAACGGTCTGTGCCTCGACGACACGATCTTCCGTCATGGCTATGACATTGACGTTGAGAAATGCCGTCGGCGCGGCGAGTGCCACATCTACAACCAGGAACAATGCTGTCAGCAGGATGATTCTTTTCATGGCCCTTCGATGACTTTGGTGAGCGTCGCCTCGGAAATGTTGCCACCGCAGATGATAACCACGATCTGCCGACCCTTCATCTCACTTGTTCTGGCCAGCAACGCCGCAATCGCGACGCCTGCGGCGCCCTCAATCCGATCGTCTTCAACGGCCATGTACCGCCTCATTGCGTCGGCTATCTCAACCTCACCGACGAGCACAAACTCGTCAACGAGTTCACGGCACAACGCAAACGTGATGGCATCTGGTTCGATGCCTCCGGCCGTTCCGTCCGATAGCGTTGCTTCGCTTGGCAGGTCCAGCAGCTCGCCAGCGGCAGCCGATTTCGCCATAACCGCGGAAGCTTCAGGCTGGCAACCGAACAGCGCCAGGTCTGGGTTGTACTGCTTTAGCACGCTACCGACACCACTGATCAGCCCACCACCACCGACTGCGATAAATGCAGCGTCGACATCCGGCAATTGCTTTGCTATTTCGATGCCGCAGGTGCCCTGCCCGGCTATCACGGCTGCATCGTTGTAAGGAGACACGTAGTACATGCTGTGCTCCGCAGCGTACGCCCGGGCTTCTTGCTCCGTATCAAGACCATCCGTGCCAAAAAACCGGACTTCGCCACCATAGCTCCTGATTGCATCAACCTTCGCGGTTGATGTTTGCTCGGGCACAAAAATAACTCCGGACATGCCGAGTTCGCGCATCGCGTAGGCCACCGCAGCACCGTGATTGCCGCTGGATGCCGCGACGCATCCTGTGGCACGCTGCTTCTCTGACAGGCTCATCAGGCAATTCGTCGCGCCGCGCAATTTGAAGGACCCGGTGTGCTGCCGGTTTTCAAGCTTCAGATAGACGTCCGCTTCGGTCGCCTCGCTGAACGCGCTCGACCGGATCAGCGGTGTCTCGCACACAACGCCCGCGATGCGATCAGCTGCGATCGCAGATGCTCTGGAAAATTCCTGTGTGCTCTCGCCCATACCTGTCCCCAACCCTGTGTCGCCCAGAGGTTACTGAAATGTGACGCAGTTTTCCCATACTTGCACTTTGATTTAACAATAAGTAATTCCGTCGGCGCGGCGCGTTGACGCGCCCGGCACACCGTGCAACGATGGCTTTTCGTATGACAAAGGCACACTTGTCGAAAGGCAGGGTCGCAAAACTACCGGTCTAAGGGATTTTCCTAGGACAGCGGGGTCGCCAGCACGATTCTTTCGTCTCCAATCTGCAGACGAACCTTTCGTTGATGTGTCTTTGGCATTTTCCGCAACATTTGCCGGAGACATGGATGTACGCAACGAAACTCGCTCACACCGGGCAATACCGAGTAAAGAGGGTTGTCGAGCCTGAATTGACTGGGCCTGTCACGCGGGAACCGACCGACCTCAACCAGCTGCGCAAATTGCTCGCCCCTGACTCACGTACGCCATTGCCTATTCGCATCCAGGGTGCAGGAAGCGCCTGCACCGATTGCAACACGACCGAAATCGGAACGACGATCAAGATGACGGGCATCGACCGCATCATTAATGTCGACTCCTATAACCACACCGTAACGGCACAGGCCGGCGTTCTCGTCGGTGATCTCGTCAAGGAACTCGCCGAACATGGCCTCGAACTTGTGGGTGGCTATGACCTCGCAGGCCGCACAATCGGTGGCGCGATTTGCGCGCCATGCTTCGGGCCGAGTATCGGGGTCCATGGTGCCTACTTTGCGAGCAACGTCATCGGCATGAAGATCATTCGTGGCGATGGTGAACTCCTCAAACTCAACGCCAGCCAAAAAAACTTGCTCGGCGCTTTCCGCACGAGCTTCGGCGTCCTCGGTGTAATTTATGAAGTGACGATGCGTGTTCGGCCGATTCGCACATTTACTGCGAGTCATCGGCGTGTGACGATCGACAAGTTCGCCACCGTTGTCGACGCGCTCGCCGGCGCGGACGTAGGATTCAAGTTCTACCTGATGCCCTACCGAGACCGCGTGTATCTCGATCTGCGTCGCTACGAATCGGACCCAGGCAACACTTACAACGCCCCGTGGAAACTCAAAGACTGGGGCGAAAGCACCGTATTGCCACACATCTTCAAGTCACTGAATCGTGTCGTACCCATTCAGTCGGTTCGCTACAAGCTGATAGACACGATTTCCGAGGCAACTCAGGGCCTCGTGAATTCGCGGCTTGTCACCACCGGCTCCAACGCTGCGTCCCAATCGAACCCTGGCGGCAAGCGCCCGTCACGTCGCTGCTACTACTCAAGCTGGTGCTTTCCGGCTGCCAACTTCTCGATGGTCGTGAAGGCCTACCGTGACTTTTGCAAGACGACGTATGCCACGTCGAATTATCGCTGCGATATGCCGGCCGTTGGCTACCGCCTTAGTCATGACGCGACGTCACTGCTATCGCCCTCGTTCGATGAATCCATGATCGCGCTGACCTCCGCCTCCACTCAGCCAAAAGGTTGGGATGACTTCGTCATTGACCTGGCAGAGTTTGCAGAAGAGTGGGGCGGCACGCCTCTGATCAGCCAGTCGCGGGCGCTGCGTGCGGAGCACGTCATCCAGACCTACAGCAAACGACTCGACTTTTTCCGCCGCATGCGCCGTAAGCTGGACCCGGACAACCGCCTCCTCAATCCGTTCCTGGCGCAGTTTATGCAGTGAATATCCTGCTCAAAAACTGAGCAATTGGTCGGTTACATCCGCTTACACGAAAGCACTGGACTTTATATATCGAACTGATACTATGCATCGCCCCGATATATGGGTAGCGACCGCTGCCCGATCTGAAGTTCGAGTGACGCGCAATGGATGTAAAAACAGTTTGTCTCGGAATGCTGACCGACGGCGAAGCCTCAGGCTACGACCTTAAGAAGGCATTTGAATCCTCATTCGGCCACTGCTTCGCAGCGGGTTACGGCTCCATTTACCCGGCACTCGCGTCGCTCGCTGAGTGCGGATGTGTCAGCTGCGAGGAAATCCCCCAGGACGGCAAGCCGGACCGTAAGGTCTACCGCATCACAGAAAAGGGCTGGGAACAGTTACTTGTAGAACTCGACGACCCGGCGCCCAGCCACAAAGTACGCTCCGAGTTCCTGGCAACGATGGCTTTTGCGCATTTGATGACACCTGCGCAGGTACAGACAGTCCTCGACAGCCGCATCAGGGATGCCGAAGAAAACCTGCAATATATCGATGAATTCGAGAACTGCTGCGATCGCGACTGGCCTGCGGGCGTTCGTTTCACGCTTGGCTTTGGCCGCGCCATGTTGCATGCAATGAAAACTTACGTTGAAGAGAACCGGGACATGTTTGAGAGCGACGAGACACAGAAAACGGTAGCACGATGAATAGCGAATTCCTGGCGAGGCACCGGTCCTGGTTCTATTCGGGTGGAATCGCCGTCCTCATCATGGTCTGGCTCGTCTCGGGGTCGTTCGGCAACGACGAGGCACCGGCAGACGATGCCCATGCAAATGCAAATAGTGTCGCCGCACCGCAAAGCAAAGTACGCGTGCGTACTCAAACGGCGGAAGAAATCGTGCGCACGATTGTCGTCAATGGCAAAACCGCGCCTGCGCGTAGTGTCGAGTTGTCGGCTGAAACTGATGGTCGAGTTGAATTCATTGGCGCCGAACGAGGCGCAAGCGTTGAGCGTGGCGGCACTATCGTCAAGCTGGACGAACGTGATCGAAGCGCCCGTCTCGCGCAGGCGCACGCCACCGTCAAACAACGTGAAGTCGAATACGAAGGTCGTCTGAAGCTGCAATCCGCGAGTTACGTTTCGGAGGCGCAGCTGCAGGAAGCGATCGCACAGCTCGAAGCCGCGAAAACAGAGCAGCGTCGTGCCGAGCTGGACCTCGAATATATGACCGTACGCGCACCGTTCGATGGCGCCTTGCAATCGCGGGTCGTCGAGATTGGTGACTTCCTCAAGAGAGGCGACCCCATTGCTACGTTCGTCGATAATCGAACGATTATTGTCGCAGCCAATGTTTCCGAGTTTGATGCACGGCACGTAGCCGTCGGTGAATCGGCTGAGGCACGCCTGGCAACCGGCGAACAGGTTCGCGGAACGATTCGTTATGTCGCACCGGTCGCCGATGAATCCACACGTACCTTTGCGGTCGAACTCGAAATCGACAACCAGCGTGGTCAGCTGCGTGTCGGTGGTACGGCCGAGTTGTTCATCCCGGCGGAAGCTGTTTACGCCCATCGAGTGTCGCCGTCGCTGCTGACACTCGACGATGCGGGCAATGTCGGCATCAAAATCATAAATTCTGACGGTGAAGTCGAATTTATCGTCGCCGATATCGCCCTGTCGACGAGCAGTGGCGTCTGGCTCGCCGGCCTGCCCGAAACCGCAACGATCATTACTGTGGGTCAGGGTTTCGTCAACTCAGGGGCAGTCGTGGAGGCAGTACCCGAAGGGGACATCAAAACGTCGGTCGCGATCAAGGCAGGATCCAGGGACGACTGAGTCATGCAGATCATCGACGCTGCAATGGCGCGCTCACGTACGGTCGTTCTTGGCCTGATCTCGATTCTGATCGCCGGCGTCATCACGTATGTGACGATTCCCAAGGAAGCCGAGCCGGATATCGAGATTCCGATCATTTACGTGTACATCGAACACGTTGGCATTTCCCCCGAAGATGCCGAGCGACTGCTCGTGCGGCCGATGGAGCAGGAAATTCGTTCGATCGAGGGCATCAAGGAGGTGGTCGCCGAGGCCTTCGAAGGCGGCGCCAGTGTGCAGATCGAATTTGAGGCAGGCATCGACACTGACAAGGCCCTGCAGGACGTGCGCGAAAAAGTCGACATGGCCGAGTCCAAACTACCGGGCGAGTCTGAGGAGCCGACCGTCAACG
Source organism: Woeseiaceae bacterium (assembly GCA_013138675.1). Lineage (GTDB taxonomy): Bacteria > Pseudomonadota > Gammaproteobacteria > Steroidobacterales > Woeseiaceae > UBA1847. The sequence goes on from WTCH01000013.1 coordinate 8,303, forward strand.
AGGTCAAGATGACCCGTTTCGATCCGATGCTCGTGCTGAATCTCGCAGGTAACGTTCCGGAGCGAACGCTAACCACGATTGCCAGGGACCTGAAAGAGGATCTCGAATCCATCGGCGGCGTTCTCGAGGTCAATCTCGTCGGCGTACGCGAAGAGCTAATGGAGGTCGTCATCGACCCGCTCGCGATGGAAAGCTACGGCCTCGACCAGGCCCAGATCGTGAGTTTTGTTTATCGCAACAACAAGCTGGTTGCGGCCGGATCGTTGCAGTCCAGTGAAGGCCGTTTCCCGGTCAAGGTACCTGGCATATTCGAAAG
>WTCH01000195.1 GCA_013138675.1 Woeseiaceae bacterium
TATCGATGATATTAATCAGGGAGTCAGCGATTGAGGTCGATGTTCCAACGGGCTCGGCGCCAGTGAAGGTCTCAATAGGCTCCGCAACGTCTGAAATCGCATAGCGTTGCGCTGTGAGGCCCGTCGAATCTGAGGGAATGGCAGCAGCCAGGCTCTCGAGCGCAACATCGAAGCGTCGCGGTCCCTCGCCATAAGCCATGCTTCCGGAATTGTCGACAACCAGCGCCACGGTGTTCTCGCCGGGTTTCAGTTGCTCTGTCTTCAACGCGGGTTGCAGCAACAGCACCGCGACCAGTGCCAGCATTACAATCTGAAGTGTCCACATGGCAAGCAGCTGCCCGGTCGTCGCACCACCGCGATGGCGCCACAACATCGCCGACAAGCCCGCTACCGCAACTGTAGCAATCAGCAGCAGGAGCCACGCTGGCCACTCCGCCGTGAATACCAGATCGCTGCGTGCGTAGTCCGGAAGTGAGTACTTGAAGAAGAATTCAAACAACGATTGCGCGTGCCCTTGTTAGTGTGTCATCGCGTAGATGAGGTAGTTAATACCGAAACGATAAGCCAGCGCCGTCATGTTTTCGGGGTAATCCGGCCAGTCGGCATGTTCCCACGCATCGCCGATGTCCATGTTGAAGTTGATGGCCACCATGAGACGGCCGTCGTCATCGTAGATGCCCCGCCAGTGAGGTGTGACGCCATCGCGTTCCCAGGTCTGGCCTGAAAAAATGAACTGGCGCGACGGAATCTGGATGCGGTGATCCAGGTCGTAAAGTACGTGGAAGGCTTCGTCGTCTTGCGGGATGTCGACAATGGGTCGATCCGGAAAGACCCTGTCCATTGATGCCTTGAATGACGTCCACTCCCAGGTGCCGTGGAAGTCGTCGACCATCAGGAAGCCGCCGCGCAGGAGATAGTCGCGCATGCGCGTTGCCTCCTGGTGGTTCAGGTACCAGTGCCCAACCTCGACGGCGTAGATCCAGGGGTAATCGAAGATGTCTGCGTCGAGCGGAATCAGGACGCGCCCGTTCTCGGCGGCTTCGACCGTCGTCAGGCGATTCACGCCTTTGAGAAAATGATGCTCGGCGTCCGGCCAGTCGGTCTGCCAGGCCTGACGGCGACCTACCTGGGATGCGAAGCGGTTTGACGAGTAGGCCAGGCGCACGAAATGAAACTCACCTTCGGATTCGCGCGCGGCGCCGCGCGATGTCGGATCGAATCCGTCATCTGACTGCCCCATGGAGACCGTCGCCGCGATGAGCAGGACGACGATGGCTGGGATCTGGATTTTTCGGGCGAATTCGGGCATTGGCAGTTTCTGCTGTGAGACTGTTAATAATACAGACCTCACGTTGACTGAATAGATTCAGTCAAATTGCCGTTGCGCCGTGCATCACTCCGGTTTTCGGGCTCGAATCAGGAAGCGATCGGTGTTTCGCTGCAGGGATTCGTCGCGCATGTGCAGCGAATGGTCGTCCGCGGGGTTGTCGAGAATGTCCGACACGGCCTCAACGACAAAGCCAGCCTGCTCAAGTGCAGCGGCGGCTACCGCGGATTCGATGCGATGCAATGATTTGTTGTCCTGGCCCGCACTGCCTTCGTGATCGATGACAGCGAAGACGCCGCCAGGCTTGAGCGCCTTGTAAACGTCGCCAAGAAACCATGCGACGGCCTCGGCACCGCGATTGTGGATATCGTGAAAATTCAGAGCTGTCAATGCGGCGTCAGCTTCGCCGTCCAGACCCATGCTGCCGAAATCCGCGAACAAGAGGGTGACGTTGCCGAGGCGTTCGGCCTTGGGCGCAATGCCGGGCTCCGACCGGTCCCTGCGGCCTTCCGTGTTGTGTGCAATGACTCGGCCATCGGGGCCGACGGCTGCGGCGAGAACCTCGGTGTACCAACCTGTTGACGCAGCGACATCGAGCACTGTCATGCCCTCACTGATGCCGACAAACTCCAGCACCTCTTTGGGCTGTCGCGCCGCGTCTCGCGCCTTGTCTTCCGACGCACGTCCTTCCGACGCCAGGGCCTCGTCAAAACCACTCGCCACATCCGCCGAGGCAACAGCTGCACTGAGCAGTAGGACAACAGCTAGTCGGATTTTCGTGTTCCTGTTCATCGTCAGTCTCCGCAGAAGAAAGCTTGTTTTTGCCCGGGCCACATCTCGCTGCACAATCGTACGCGAATGCCGTAATAGACGGGCTGTGCGTTGGCGCGGATAATCACGCAAACGTGGTATACCAAACGTCATTATGACCCAAATCCCGGCTACATCTAAAGAGCGCAAGCCAATTCCCGGTGGGCGTGTCTTCACGCCGACCGAAGATCTTGGCGAACCCGACATCACCTACACGATATCGGCACGTAACAAGCCGCCCGATATGCCGGTGATGGCGTACATCCGAAAGAACTACGGCAACATTCCACTGCGCGAGATCGACAGCGTGTTCGGATTCGTCGAGCGCAGCACTCTGTACGGCGGGCGCGGGTTCACGCGGCGCGAACTATCTCATCGCGACGTCCTGATGCTTAACAACGCGGAGATTGGTATTCGCCTGCCGATGTCCAACCATCATGTGACGCGCGAAGAGTTTGACAAGAACATTGGGCTGTTCACGCGTTATCACCGCAAGATTAATTCGATCATTACAACGAACGACGATCTCGCGCGCTGGATCCGGCAGGACTATCCGAAGTACCGGCTGGATGCGAGCGTTATCAAGAACATCAAGACGCATCGCAAGATCGACGAGGCCCTCGAGATTTACGATTCAGTTGTGCTGCCAATGCGGCTGAACGAGGATCTTGAGTTCCTTGAAAAAGTAGAACAGAAGGATCGCATCATCCTGTTCGCCAATGCAGGTTGCGCGCTGACCTGCCCATCGAAACTTTGCTACCTGTCGATATCCGAGATCAACAAGGGCGATGGAGGTGAATTTAGGTGTTCGCAGCCGCTCAAGGACCGTGCACTGTATGGCATGGTCGATTTCCCGCTCGACCCCTACATCGAGATGGGTTTTCGCCAGTTCAAACTGCTGCGTTCGCGGCCCGGCGGTATGACAGGCTTCTAGCTACGTGAGCAGAGTCGCGGCAAGCCGATATACTCTGTGCCTATGGATCTTTGCAAGAACTGCGACGCCACGCTCGATGGCCCGTATTGCCCCGCTTGTGGGCAACGGGACGTCGATCTTGAGCGACCGTTTCTCGAACTCGCAAGCGAAATCCTTAAAGAAACCGTTGATGTCGATGGGCGTGCATGGCGCACGCTTAAGACGCTATTTGCGCAACCCGGCCGCCTGACGAGCGAGTTCCTGGCAGGAAAAAGAATGACCTACACGTCGCCACTGCGTTTGTATCTTTTTGTCAGTGTGTCGTTTTTTATCGTCATGGCGTGGGTGGCGAGCCGCGGTCTGTTGCTGGATCAGGCACAGACGCTGGAAACCGATGCGGCGCGACAGGCGAACTTCATGTCCGATGAACTGCCACGCCTGA
>WTCH01000320.1 GCA_013138675.1 Woeseiaceae bacterium
ACCAGCGCCTTGCGTTGGCGCATGGCATCACGCTGCTGCTTCAGCTCGATTGCCGCTTTGTCGAGAATGTCTTCCTTCTCCCAGCGTTTGATGCGGCGCTCTTTGCCCGTTGTGCACTCCGCCTTGAGTGGGCAGGTCCTACAGCGGTTCGTCCAGTACACCCACAAGATCTTGCCGTTCTCGCGACTCTCGCGACGCTTGGTCAGGCGTTCCCCGGCCGGGCAGACGTACTCGTTGCGCTTGCCGTCATAACGGAAGTCCGCCTTCGAGTAACGACCTTTGGACTTGGCTGGTGACGTATCGGTCTTGGGCACCAGCGCTGTGATATCGGACGCGTAGCACTCAGCGATCGATTGACCTTCGTAGTAGCCAGCATCAGCCACCACCTTGAGCGTCTTTGTTTGCAGGACTTTCTTTGCCTGCTTCGCCACCTTACTGAGCTGCCGTCGGTCCGTGGTGGCATTGGTCACTTCGTGCGTCACGATCAGATGATGCTTCTCATCCACCGCCGTCTGTACGTTGTAACCCACCACGCTGCCGCCGCCGGGCTTCATCATGGAGCGCGCGTCTTCATCGGTAACCGAGACCTGCTTGTCCGGGTGCGCCGCCACCTCGATCTCTCGCGCTTTGAGTTCTTCCATCTTCGCCTCCATCGAGGCGATCTTCTGTTTCAGCTCCTCAGCCGTCACCTCACGCAGTTCAGGCTCTTCCTCGTCTACCGCATCGAGCTTCGCCAGGTAGCGATCGATGTTCGCTTGGGTTTTCTTGATGCGTCGCTTAACGCTCTTTCTCGTGAAGTTCTTGTCACGGCTGTTCACCGCCTTGAACTTGCTGCCATCGATCGCCACCAGCTTGGCTGAGAACAGCTCCAGTTCCCGGCACAACTCCACGAACGACAGACAGACCTTGCGGATCGCCTGGCGGTTGTCCTTGCGGAAGCTCGCTATGGTCTTAAACACTGGCATCAAGCGACCCGTCAGCCAGATCAGCTCCACGTTGCGTCGGGCTTCCCGTTCCAGGCGGTGGCTCGACTGGATGCCGTTCAGGTAACCGTAGATGTACAGCTTCAGCAGTACCGCCGGATGATAGGCCGGACGGCCGGTAGTGCTCGGCTCAACGCCGTTAAAGCCCAGACTCAACAGATCAAGCTTCTCCACAAACGCATCGACAACGCGTACCGCGTTGTCTTCGGCAATGTAATCATCAAGACGTTCAGGGAACAGCGTACTCTGGAATCGGTTCTCACCTTCTATGAAGCGTTTCATTGAAATCACCACAACAAAAGACAGGAATATTATACTGCGTTTTTACACAGCCTCGGCCAATAGCGGCCGTTAAGAGACGTCCACGACACAAACGCATTCGGTATTCATGTCGCGCTTGGGTTTTCCCGCAACATGACGATCCCCAGCCATGCAAACCACACTATTTGACCCAATCCGAAAACATCCATAAGTACATCAAATGCCGGGACAACTGTCAGTATTCCGGCCAGACCGACCAGCACACCAATGTAATTCAGCACCTTTGGCAGCTTGCCTGCGCTCAACGCTGCCCAACTTAGTAGTAGAACCCATAAGCCCCCTACAATCTCATTCCCGCCGCCCAAGGCTTCTTGCACTGTGACAATCGCCAGCCAGAGCGCCACAGCTTGATCCTGGTTTTCGCTGAAGAGGCCAACGACAGTGGAATTACCAATGTTAGCGATCATGCCACTCGCAATGACCAGACCAGCCCAGATTAGACCGAAGGCCGTCGCCGTCTGCATTATTGCTGGGGAACCTTTCTTCAACCGCGCGTGCAGCGCTAGCACCAGGACGACGAGCACTACGCCAAACACCACGTAGATAAGTAGGTTCGCGATGTACGACGCGACTTGATTATCTGCGAGGAATGCGACTTTCTGGACGTGTCCGTCGTAGCCGGAGGGGTCAAGTACGGTCAAAAACAACGCAAAGCCCGTTATATAGAGCGCCGCCTCGATCAGTGCTGCAATACCGCCCAGCTTTTGTAAATCACTAACCATCTATCAGTGTCTCCTTTGGGTTATTAGCAGTCGTTCATCGCTATATTAGCCGAATGTCTGCTTTCGGGTGTAAAGCGGACATGCAGAGCCTTTCATTCACAGAAGAATTGTGCCTCAGAAATCAACTAGCTATTCTAGCCCGTGCTTCACAAGCAGCTCGCCAAACTCCGGCAATTTAAGTAAGGGTTCAAAATCCGCATTTCCTCTTAGCCATGCAAGATCCTTAAATCCCAATGCCATCGCCTGGTCCATGAGTTTCAGCGCCTCTGCAGTATTGTTCATCGCGCTATGGGCTGATGCCCTGACCGCTAATGTCAGGGACGTAGGGGAGTCTTCACTTTCGGATTTGTCCAAATATTCGAGCGCTTCGCCGTAGTTACCCTGCGCCAGCTCAACCCAGGTTCGGCTCATAGCGATCAGACTACTGCTTGGCCACATACTTTCCAGCTGCGTGATCGCTTCGCTTGCTTCGTCGTATCGTGCCTGGACAGTCAGCGCACGCGCGAGGTGGTAATAGAACTCACCGTAGCTAGGCGCGATCTTCAGACCTTCTCGACAAGCCTCTTCAGCTTCCTTGGCCCGCGAGGGTGTTTCGTAGGTGAGGGACCAGCAGAGAAGATCCCAGACGAAGTAGTTATCAGGTTCCAACTCCACGACCTTGCGGAACTGCGCTGACGCACGCGGGTAGTCATAGCGCATGGCCGCCACTTCTCCACGGCCAACGATGGCACGAACGAGGTACGGGTCCAACGCCTGGGCAGCATCCAAAAGCTCATCCGCACGCTCCAGACGCGTGGGGTCGGAATCATGGTTTCGGTAGGTCTGGGCCTCGACGCTAGCCAAGCCTGCCATCGCCACGGCGTAGCTCGGGTCGAGTTCCAGCGCGGTCTGGAAGAACTCGCGAGAGGCATTGACCATGTCCAAGTTGTTCCAGTGTTCAATCAAGGCTTGTCCACGCAAATAGGCTTCATACGCTGGGACGATTTCGGTCGGCGTGCTGGTTAGCACGTTGCGATCAGAGTCTGTAATGTGGATCCCCAGCGCATCCACAATGGAATGCGCAATGTTCTCCTGAACTTCGAATACGTCGTCCAATCTTGCGTCAAAGCTGTCAGCCTCCGAGTGGCTGTCGTCGTCAGTATCGATGAGTTGGGCAGTAACACGTATTCTGTCATCAGCCTTCCTCACGCTGCCTTCCAACACGAAGTCCACTCCCAGTTTGCGGCCGATGCTGGGCACGTCTAACGGTGATTCCTTAAACTGGCCGACCGTGGTTCTTGAGATCACACGCAGTTTGCCGATGTGGGACAATTTAGTGATTATCTCCTCGGTCATGCCGTCTGAAAAGTATTCTTGATCGCCCGCCTGTGACAGGTCGTCAAAGGGAAGAACCGCGATGGATTTTTCTGAGACCTCTTCGACGGCGTCCAGCGGTGCTTGCTCAAGCACATAATTATCCAGAACAAGATAAATGATGGCCGCGGCCATCAACCCTATGATGGCGAAATCGAGCTTGCGGCCCGTAAGATGCGTGACCGACTCGGAGCGATCAACATCCTTTTCCTTTTTGATGCCTTCCGGCGTCAGCTCGTAAGCCCAAGAGAGAATTAGTGCCAAGAGAAAACCGATGACGAGCAGGAGAATCACGAACCGGCCGACCCACTCGGGCAAACTCAGTAAAGGCATCAGCACATCCGTTAACTGCAAGATCAACCAGCTAACGATGGCATAGGCGACCGATACCCGGACGACGTTGCGTCGTTTCAGTTCCCTCCAAATTGAGGCCATACCTCTCCCACGTACACGAGAATCAGAGTCCTGCCCGATTCTACCTAGATCGGGGCACGCAAAGGCCCAAAATAAGATGAAATCTCACCGAACTCAGGTCGAAGTCGGTCCGCCAGCCGGAAAATCTTAATGTCCGCTTTGGGTCATTAGCAGCCCTTCAGACCAATAATAGCCTAACGTCTGCTTTAGGGCGCATAGCGGACATTCAGATGCCGTCCGACCCGCGACCTTTCTCTCGCAAGATATTTGAGCTTTTTTGCAACTATTTGGCCTTGTCGG
>WTCH01000136.1 GCA_013138675.1 Woeseiaceae bacterium
TATCACCATTCTCGGTTCGGTACGTTCCAGCCTCGACTCCAGGCCGCAAGATGACGGCATCCGTCCAGTCGCCATAGCTGCTCGTATTACCCCAGGCGATCTTCGTATTACTGCCAGCGATAATGAATGGCGAACCTGGCAAGATGACGCCGGTCACATCGCGCGGTTTGTCGCCATCCACGACCAGTCGTGCCTGGTACCAGATGCCCGGCACCGACAGCCCAAGGTGCATGTCATTCGACACGAGCGCGCTCCCCGACGTCGTCAGTGCACCGCCGACGGCCCAGTTGTTGCTGCCGTTGATATCGGGCTTGCCAATCTCGTTGGCTGATGCCGGCGAATCGGTCACATCGCGAACAGACATGATCTCGGCCGACGGTATCGGGCCCGTCTCTCGAGCATCACCCATCAAGGGCGCGTCCCAGGAGGTTCCCTGCGGATACACGAAGGCATACATCTCGGGCGGCAGGACCTTATGTGCCAGGCCGCGCCGCAAGTCTCTGTCAGCGCGTTCGTCATTCAGGTTCAGGTACATGGTGAAAGCGACAAGAATCGAGTCTTCGGGTTTCCAGGGTTCGGGATCAACGCCGAGCAGGTAGTACTCAAACGGGTCCGCATTGAGGCTATTGAGCGCGGCGTTGACGCCGGCCGCATAAAGCTCCAGTAGTTCCAACTCCTGCGCTGGCATGGCCGCGATATTTTCTGCAGCGCGATCCCGAAATCGGTGCCAGCGAAAACGTTTGTCGGTGTCGAGCGCAATGCTGCCGAACAGCTCCGACAGTTCTCCGGCGGAACGTCGGCGAATGAGGTCCATCTGGAAGAATCGGTCCTGGCCGTGGGCAAAACCGGTCGCGTAGGCGACATCTGCGCGGTTACCTGCCGTGATCGTCGCAATGCCATCGGCATCGCGTTCGATCGACGCCATGGTCGCGAGACCTTTGACCGGAATCTCACCATCCAGTGTTGGCAGGCTGCCACGCAGCGTAATCCAGGCGAGCACCACAACAATCAGAACTGCCGACACGACCAGGCCTGCAGCACGCAGTAACCACTTTTTCATAGACTATCTCTGCGCTTTAACTTCCAGAATCTTCATCGCGTTGGTACTGCCGGAGATACCTTTCAGGTCGCCCTTGGTAAATATCACCAGGTCATCCACTTCGACCAGATCGCGAGACAATAGAGTTTCAAAAATACTCGCATAAAGGCGATCCCGCTCCGTTTCGTGAATCTCGAAGTGCACCGGGTATACACCACGGTAGAGAATAACGCGTCGACTCGTCGCGGCATACGGTGTCAATGCATAGATAGGTATATCTGACCGCACACGTGACATCCAGCGCGTTGTAGATCCTGATTCAGTCAGGGCAATAATCGCTTTGACGTCCATGTGATTTGCCGTGTACATAACGGCCATCGCGATGGCTTCATCGACGAGTTCGAACACGTCGTCAGAGCGCTGCCCCATGTGACTTGCCTGGATCGGGTACTTTTCGGCGCCGATACAGACATTGTTCATCGCCTTGATGGCATCTACCGGGTACGCACCGACTGCAGTTTCACCGGACAGCATTACTGCGTCCGTTCCATCGATCACTGCGTTGGCAACATCGGATACCTCCGCTCGCGTCGGAATCGGATTCTGGATCATCGATTCCATCATTTGCGTCGCAGTAATCACAATCTTGTTTTTTGAACGCGTCATCCGAATCAGCTTCTTCTGAATGCCGGTCAGTTCCGCGTAACCCATCTCCACGCCGAGGTCGCCACGGGCGACCATCACCACATCGGCCGCATCGATGATTGAGTCAATATTTTCAACGGCCTCGGTACGTTCTACCTTCGCGACGATTGCGCCCTCACCACCGGCTTCACGAAACAAACGGCGCGCCTCTTCCACATCATCACCACTGCGCACGAATGACACAGCAAGGAAGTCCATTTTCAGTTCGGCCGCGAGTTTGATGTTGGCGCGATCGACATCGGTCAATGCCGCCGCAGAGAGACCGCCGCCCTTTCTGTTAATGCCTTTGTGATCGGACAGAATGCCACCGTTTACAACGGTCGTGTGAATCCGTGTGCCCTCTATACGGTCGACAGTGAGTGTGATCATCCCATCATTGAGCAACAACACATCACCGCCTGACAGATCTTCGTGAAGCGACTCAAGCGCAACCCCGACACCTTCCTGGTTGCCATCCTCGAGCCCCAACGTACTGTCGAGGAAGAAGGCATCACCGTCTCCCAGCACGACACTGCCGTGCTCGAATCGTTTGATGCGAATCTTCGGCCCCTGCAGGTCGCCCATCAATCCGATGTCGCGTCCGCATGCAGTGGCAGCAGATCGCAGCGCTTCGGCGCGTGCCCGGTGGTCGGCCTCATCGCCATGGGAGAAGTTCAGGCGTGCAACGTCGAGTCCGGCCTCGATCATGTTGCGCAGCGTATTCGTGTCGTCAGACGCAGGCCCCAGCGTCGCAACTATCTTGGTCCGTTTTTGCATGGCGGCGATTATTGCACAAGCGGATCGAATTGGCTGGAATGAGTCTGAGGCGGCGTCTTCACGTTGCTTGTCGAACCCGTTATGCTGTTCGTCAATGGACTCACGTTTCGACTAGCTCATGGACCGACGCCGCTTTCTCCAGAACCTCAGTATTGCCGTTTCGGTTCCTGCCCTTTCCGTGTCCGGCAGAGCAGCCGATGCGACCGTCGGGCCATTGCGCCCCGACCCTGACCGTATCCTCGATCTGCCGGATGGCTACAGCTATACCATCGTATCCAAAGCTGGCGAGCGCATGGACGACGGTCTTCTCGTTCCGCATGCGCACGATGGCATGGCAGCATTTCCGGGCGAGGATGGACGAGT
>WTCH01000001.1 GCA_013138675.1 Woeseiaceae bacterium
GTTTCCAGGCTGAAGTTGTTTCATACTCACGCAGCCGCGGCCTGTTCGCTGGCGCCGCATTCGACGGTGCCGGCCTGACGATGGATCGCAAAGCCAATACCGCGTTCTATGGTTCGTCGAGCATGACGCCAGAGAAGATTTTTGTCAGCTCGCCGAACATCGCGCCGGACATCGCAAACGAATTCGTCCAGCTCCTGACGGCGCAGACCGTCCGTCTGCCGACGCAACCCGGAATGAGCACTGGTACGACTCGGGATCCGCAGTCTTCCGCCGAACGACCCTCAGAGGTTCGCACGTTCGGTGTGCCGGATGCCGATGAAGACGACGACGAATACGATCCCAACTACTAATTGGCAGTCGACGTCTCGTTGGAAAACGTAATAACAGAAATCAGAGGGTTGGCCGAATTGATCGGCCCGAACATCTACCTTCAGGCGCTGGTCATCGCGGTCGCGTTTGTCGTACTTGGCAAGATCGCCGACTGGATTTTGTCGCGAACGATCGGCCAGCTTGCCAGTCGCTCGAAAACAGATGTCGATGATCATCTGATCACCCTGGTACACCAGCCGATATTTATGTCGTTTGTGCTCATAGGCCTCGGCCTGGCGACGCAGCGCATTGACCTTCCAGGACCGCCCACATTCATCACCCTGGGCATCCTCAAGACCATAGCCGTTCTTATCTGGTACAACATGCTGCGCCAGCTCACGGACGTCCTCGTCCAGACAGCGCGACGCAATCGCAGTAACAAACTCGTGCAAACGGGAATGCTGGCGCTCATTCAAAACGTTGCCAAAGTCATCCTGTTTGCGCTGGCGATCTACTTCCTTTTTCTTGCCTGGGACATCGATGTTACCGCCTGGGTTGCATCGGCCGGCATCGTCGGTCTCGCACTTAGTTTCGCGGCAAAAGATACGTTGTCAAACTTGTTCGCGGGTGTTTCGATCATCATGGACGCACCCTACAAGACCGGCGATTTCATCATCCTGGATACGGCTGAACGCGGCGTCGTCACACACATCGGTCTGCGCAGCACACGAATATTAACGCGCGATGACGTTGAGATAACGATTCCGAACGGCATCATTGGCAATAGCAAAATCATCAATGAAGCTGGCGGACCATCAGAAAAGCACCGCATCCGTATCTCCATCGGTGCCGCATATGGCTCTGATATTGATCATGTGATTGCGACGCTCGAAAAGGTCGCGACCGACCATGATGAAATTTGCAGCAATCCGGCGCCGCGTGTCAGGTTTCGCCAATTCGGCGAATCCAGCCTGGATTTCGAGCTACTGTGTTGGATTGATAAACCTGTTGACCGCGGACGACTTCATCACGAGCTCGGCTGCAATGTTTATAAGGCCTTCGCGGCAGCGGAGATTCAGATTCCGTTTCCGCAGCGCGATCTGCACGTGCGAACGATGCCCGACGGTCCGCAGGCCTAGGCTGGATTAACCGCCCGTTTCCTCACTGCGCTTGCGCAGTTCTTCGCGTACGGCATTAATGTCAGTCGCTGGTGGCGAAGGTTCCGCAACCGGCGCGTTACCACCATCAGTCGCGGGCTGCTCGTCTCCGGGTAGCTGTGTTACCTCAGCGTCAGGTACCGGAATGACCGCACTCGGCGCGTTCATTGCTGCCTCATCTATTTTCACGTCGTCATTCTCGGCCGGCGGCAGCTCGCCAAACTGCGCCAGGTACTCGGCCTCCCTGCGGCGCTGTGCAGCCTCCCCCGCCCTGCGACGGGCTTCAGCGGCCGCTTGCTGGGTACGTCTCAACGCCTGTCTTTTCTTGTTCGATTCAGCCTCAAATGCGTCCCGCCTGGCCCTGTCTTCCTTGGCCTCCATAATCGAAATCGCCTGACGCGCATTGACGCACTCAGCTTCGTAGCGAGTCTGGGAACGGTTTTGTGAACAACGAACGACGGCGGCTTCAAGCGAATTGGGGTCGGCGAGAAATTCCTGCACTGATCTCGGCGGCACCTCTTCGGTGCACCCTCCGAGCATAAATAGCCCGCACAGCAACGATGTCAGTCGAACATTCATTGGCTATTGCCAGTCCCAGAACAGGCTTGCGCCGATCTTAAGTTGATTAAATGGTATATATTTCAGCATCCTGCAACGTCGCATGATATCACCGCTGTCAATATGTGAAATTGCGTGAGTTCGCACTTTTGGGCAAAAGGACACGCTACACGTGAATGAATCGAGCCAGTTTTCGCTACTCAAACAGCGCCGGTTCGCGCCGTTTTTTTCCACCCAGTTCCTGGGCGCCCTCAATGACAACGTGTTTCGCAACGGGCTCATCATACTCGTGACATTTCAGGGCATCCTGGTCTTCGGGATGAATCACAGTCAGGTGGCGAACGTCTCCAGTCTTTTGTTTATATTACCATTTTTCCTATTTTCGGCCATCGCCGGTCAACTCGCCGACAAATATGAGAAGTCCTTTCTGATGCGGCGCATCAAGCTCCTCGAGATCGCCCTGATGAGCATCGCCGCCGTGGCGCTCATAACAAAGAGCTACCCGATGCTGCTGCTGGTCCTGTTCCTGATGGGTTGCCAGTCTACGTTGTTCGGCCCGGTCAAATATGCCTACCTGCCGCAACAACTTGCTACTTCCGAACTCATCGGTGGCAACGCGCTCGTGGAGGCCGGCACCTATGTCGCGATCATTCTCGGCCTGATCATTGGCGGTCTGATGATCGCGATCTCCCCCGGCGACCAGACCTTGCTGGCGGCGTGTCTTGTTGGCTTTGCCGTCCTCGGATACCTCGCCAGCCGCCGCGTACCCACAACGCGAGCCGTGGATCCGGACCTGAAAATCAGCTGGAACGCCTGGCGGGAAACCGGACGCATCGTCGGTTTTGCGCGCGAGGACCGAACGGTGTTCTTGTCCATCCTCGGTATTTCATGGTTCTGGTTCTTCGGCACGGTGATGACGGTACAAGTGCCCGCCTATACGCTGGATATGCTCAACGGCAATGAGTCAATTACAACCGCCCTGCTGGTTGCGTTCGCCGTAGGTGTCGGCGTTGGCTCTCTCTTGTGTGAACGCATGTCGGGGCACCGCATCGAGTTGGGACTCGTGCCCTTCGGTTCCATCGGGCTAAGCTTGTTTGCCGTCGACCTGTATTTCGCACAGACCACTCCCCATGTTGTCGCCGTTTCGTCGATCAGCGAGTTTCTCGGCCGACCGGGGAGTATCCGCGTTTTATTCGATCTCGCCATGCTCGGCGCATTTGGTGGTATCTACAGTGTGCCGCTGTACGCACTGATTCAAAAGCGGGCCAAGCGCCGTCACCTGTCGCGGATCATCGCCGCGAACAACATCATCAACACCGTCTTTATGGTCATCGCTTCTCTGATGGCGATCACCGTTCTGAGCCTGGGATTTTCGATACCCGAGCTGTTTCTGATCCTCGCCGCATTGAACGTCGTCGTCGCTATCTACATTTACTCCCTGCTACCGGAGTTCATGATGCGATTCCTGGCCTGGGCTTTGATAAACCTGCTGTATCGCATCCGACCCACCGGACTCGACAACGTGCCCAGCAAGGGACCTGCCATCGTGGTCTGCAATCACGTCAGCTACATGGACCCGATCCTGCTAACCGGTTCCATACGTCGCCCAATGCGCTTTGTCATGTACTACCGCATCTTCCAAATGCCGTTCTTACGCTTCTTTTTCGAGCACATGCGCGCAATCCCCATTGCCGGCAAGATGGAAGACGAGCAGCTCATGATCGAGGCGTTCGAGCGAGTCGATGAGGAACTCGCCGCGGGCAATATCGTGTGCATCTTCCCCGAAGGCGCCATCACGCGCGATGGCGAAATCCAGCGCTTTCGGCCGGGAATTGAGAAAATCATCGCGCGCCGGCCCGTGCCAGTCGTACCCGTCGCGCTCGGTCGGTTGTGGGGAAGCTGGTTCAGCAGACGCACAGGTGGCGGACTGCGCAAGATACCGGGACGACTGTTCGCGCGAGTCCCGATTACCGTCGGCGAAGCAGTGCCGGCGCATGACGTAAGTGCCGCGCGGCTCGAGCTACTCGTCCGGACTTTGCGTGGCGACGACCGCTAATTTTTCACGCCACTCATCAAGTAGCTGGTCTTTTTTGCCGAACAGGGCCGTACCTTGAGACGCAGTGAAATTCAGTTCGGCCAGTCGTGGGAAACCGTCGCCGGCAACTGGCAGGTAGAAACGATTGCCCAATGCTGCGGCCTCATCCTTTTGCGGATCGCCAAATACCATGCGCGTGTGAGCAAGCGCCTTGGGCGCAAGTATCGCGTCGAGCCAGATCAAACCCATCGCGGACGTGCTCGCGCGGTGGACCCAGTTGGTTGTCCGAAACAGGACGCGTAATCCGCCTGGCGTAAACGCGACTTCATCGACCGCACCCGGCAATTGCAGGGTTTGGTCCCCAATGCGTCCTTCCACAAGGCTGAATTGCTGCGCGAGATTGTTTTCATCGACGAGCACGAGGAAACGGGATTGCGATGACGCTTCGAGCCAGCGGATCGCCGCATCACCCTGCCAAAGCGACTGCAGGCTCCATCCACCACTCGTGTCGCGAGTAATGACGCGCAATGCACCCGAAACGCTGCCAAGATAAAGATGATCGCTGTCCGCGAATGCGAATCCGATATGGCGCTCGCCAAGTTCGAATCTTGCAACGATGCCGCCGGACTTCGTGTCGACGATTGCGGCGCTCGTGTCATTCAGAATACCAATCAATGTGCCACCAGGCTCAAACACCAATCGTTCGACCGGGGCTCCGGGAATGTTGACGATGAATTGCTCAGGTAAACCGTCGTCGATATTCCAGACTCGCAATGTACCGTCGTCGGCCGAACTCGCCGCCAGCCGGCCGTCGGGACTCACCTCGATTCGCCTGACCTCGGCGTTGTGCCCGTAGAAACTGAGCTCCTGTGCACGATTCACCAACCCTTCCCGACCCGCGTCCGCGGGAAGCACGTGCACGTTGCCGTTCTGGTCACCGATGACAATATGCGTGGCATCAGGTGTTGCGACAGCAACTGCGTCTCCGGACGGTGCCCAGATTGACTGTGGCAGACTACTGTTGTCGGTTTCATTGAGCGCCGGCAGCGCCGGCGCGCGCCAGAATCGGGCTATGGCTGACGCCCCTCCAGTAACCACGATCTGCTCATCCGCGCTGAAGGCCAGCAAGCTGTCCCTGTCCTGCGCAGCTCCTGATCCCAATGGCGGCCCTAGCAACCGCCCTTGCTCGGTTTCATAGACCTGGAACCCGCGTCCGGGCCTGCCGACAAGCACGCGCGTACCGGATGGCGAAAATTCCAGCTGCCAGCGCCCGGCCGCAAATTCCTCAAGCAGCGGGTCTGCAGGCCGGTCAATGCGCCACAGGGACACACCCTCGCCGCCAAATACAGCGCCGAGCAAGCCCCCTCCGGCCGCAAGACTGATTTCGCTCGGCTGCGCCGACAAGTCGATCTGTACGATCAACGATCCATCACGAAAATCCCATATTCGAACAGCGCGATCGTAATCAGCAACAGCAATCCGCTGCCCGCTCGAATCCATGGACACGAGTGCGGGCGTACCGGCGATATCCAGCTTGGCCACGACCGATGCACTTTCCAGTGACCACAGCTCCAATGTTGTGTCACCGTCGCTGCGCCGCTGTACAAACAGGTGGGCGCCATCGTCGGTCAGCATCGACGTTGCACTCGCAGCACCGACCGCCAACGTCGCATTTTGGCGCCCGGTCGTCGTATCCCAGAGGTTTACGGTGTCCTGTGTCGCCGTTACGAGCAGGCGCGCACCAGTACTGAGCCCAATCAGTTTCTCGAGTTCATTGACGGCTACCGCGCGCACCGGTTTCGCGAACGCAAGATCCCACACGCGCGCGCTGTCACTCTGCACAGAGCGGGCGACCGCAAAACGACCGTCCGCGCTGAACCATACATTGTCGGTTTCGCGCTCAGCAGGGTCAGAGATATTCAGACCGCGCTGAAAGTCCTCAATGAGACCCTGCGAGTTCAGGTTGAGGTTCCAGCCGACGAGCCGACCTGCCACGCCAAGTTCTTCATCGCGAACGCTCAGGCTCCACGTGCCGTTCAGTGGTTCGCCGACGAGCTCACGCAGCTGGGCCGCCGAAACCCGCAGATCTTCATTTGCGGAAGCACGCGCAACACCGAGATCAACTTCGACCGCTCGCCCCGAAGGCGCTATAACCTTGATGCGCAAATCTGTTGCTCGCGCATGACTGATATTGATCGTCAAACCAATTCGCGACACCGCACCCTCACGGTCCACAATAACGCGTCGCACCAGCGGTGATACTTCAAGCGCCGTTATCGCCCAGTTCTCTCTTTGTTGCAGCCCTTGCGGCTCAAGCGACCATTGCGTGACTTCGGCGGCGCGCGCTTCGGTCAGCAACAAGTTATCCGGATCGAATACGATGTTGCCACGACCTTCGTCGGTGAGGCTGGCAAGCAATAATGGATAGTCATCCGCTACCAGCATCGCAGAACTTTTGCGCCGCTGCGGCGTGGATAGAACCAGCGCTTCCAGCGACGCAAGCAATGCATCGTCGCGCCGCTCTTCACGTCGCGCCTCCCGCGTGCGTGCATCCCAATACCCGGCAAGCAGTTCGTGCGGTAAACGACCTGCATCCGGCAGCGCGTCGGCCAGCTCCGCGACCGCCGTTATTTCCTCGCTACTGCCGGCCGCTGCCGCACGATTCTGAAGGAAGCCCCGGAACAGGTTGTCCGCCGCTTCTACATGCCCGGGGAAGGAACGCATGTTGACGTAGGCATCCTGGGCAAGCTGCAGCTCAACAGTGTCGGAGGTCAGAATATTGACGTAGGACCGTGGCAGTAGCTGTGTGTACCAAAACGGAACCGCCAAAATCGCGAGTATTGCCGCGGCCGCGATCGCCGGGGTACGCCAGTGAGTTGGCAGATTCTCATTAGCCCACCGAGCCGTAAAGACTGCGCCGTAGAGACGATTGCGAACGGCCAGGTTGCCGTCCTCGTCAATGACGATCAGCCCAATCGCGATAAGGCGTCGATGTAACGGAGAACCGAGATCGGCCGCAACCTCCATCCCCTTCCGGATGCGCCCGTAAAGATTCAATAGTGGTTCGCCGCGTTTCTTGTCGTTGACGATCTCACGATGAATATGACTCATGTGCGGTTCACTGTGCAGGGCCGCACGCCCAGCCAGTTGTCGAGTTGCAAGGCGGTCCACGTCCTCTGCGACGTCGCCATCCATGACGTCGCGAGAAATCGCACGCGCGAGTTTCTGTGACAGGTAGGGTTGCCCGACCGTCCAGAAGTAGATGCGATCCAGCGCGGCAGCCGTCTTTTTCGGCAGCAAATTAATTTCCGTCGCGAAAAGGTCGAGATCGGGCCGGGAGAAGTCGCCCAGTACCACGGGTTGCGTGACATTGAACGGCGATAGCTCGGGCTCGGCGATCAGGCTTAGTGGATCGCATTCACCCAGCAATACAAAGGTGAGACGTGAAAACTCCGGATCCGTCGCTCGCGCATTGTGCGCTGCCCGAATGCTCGCCAGTAACTGGTCGGCAAATGACAACTGTCCGATGCACTGGATTTCGTCGACGAATATGACAATGCGTTCGTGCACATTGCGCAATACGATTTCCGAGTAGAACTCGACCAGCCGTTGCCGATTTCTCAGGATCGACTTGTCCTGCCACCAGGTCTGCAGGTCAACTCGAATTCGTAACTGCCGCAAGAGCCGATACGCGACGCTGTAGTACCAGCGACCCGCGTCCGATCCGGCATCACGAACACCGATCTGCTCGAGATCGAGAATGGCGACCTTGAAGCCGTTGTTCTCGAGTCGCGCTGTGGTTGCCGCGACCAGGCTTGACTTGCCGCTGCGATCCGGCGCGATGATATGCGCGTAACGACCGGATACTACGGTCTCATACAACACATCATCGGCACCACGACGCACGTACCCGGCACGAACAGCGTGCAGCGGAGTACCGACGCTGAAGAACTCGCCCGTAGTATCCAGCCTGCCACGCTCGGTGCCAGGCGATTGTTCGTCCGAATTACTGCTCATCAATGATCCAGGTGCACCACGCCGATGTATTCTCCCACAATGGCTGAATCACAGCCTCTCAAAAAGGACCTGTTTGGCGAAATCCGGCTGTGCTCGCTATACTCCCGCGCCATGGATTACTGCCACCAGCACAATCTCGTCGATCCGGCATCAGCCGGTGCCGAGCGACCGTATGGGATTCGTGTGACCCTGCCTGCCGGCGACACAATGCGAAAAATCCTTGGCGAAAGCTGGGAAAAATTGCACTGGTACCCGAGCGAGGAAGAGCGGAATTCCGCCTTCGAACACATGGCGATACGCCACGGCTACTACCGCGACAGCGATACGCCGACGCAGATACTGGAGAAAATCGTACGCTGACGATTCCCGCTGTTCGAGCTCGAGATCGCTGCTACCAACGCGGTGGCGCACCGAAGAAAAGGTAGTAATTGTTGCGACCACCCTCCCCGAAACCTGCTGCCAGGTAGACCGGCCCGATAAACGTGTCGAAGCCTGCGAACAGGCTGCCATTGACTTGTGCCGAGTCAAAACCGATATCCGAGCGTGTCTGCCAGGTATTGCCGATTTCGGCCGAGGCACCGAGGTAAATCGGTATTTCGAACAGGCCGCCTGTAGCTTCGCTGACCTGGCGGAAATACATCAAACGCGCCATCGCCGCATGTGGCCCACTGATCTCACCGCGTTCCAGGCCCGAGAGACGCAGGAACCCACCCAGGGTAAACAGATCCTGAATGCCATTTTTTGAATCGAGCGTGGTGGCATACAGGACACCAACATGCCAGCTGTTCTTGCCATGACTCCAGCTCCCTTCTACTTCAGTTTCGACCGTATCGAATCGCTCATCGGCGCCAAGATCCGGGAGCGAGAGATTCCACTTGAGATCTGCTCGAATGCCACTTCTCGGAAATTGCGCATCATCGCGGGTGTCGAATCGCAGCCGCGTCAATACGCCACCGGTATCAAAATCGATCGTCGACAATGCCGGGTCACCGACTTTGACCCTGGCCTTGCCGGTGCCGCTATAGCCGCCGACCCGAATCTCGCCGATCGATCCAATATTCGTGCCGAGATCAAGACCGAGTTCTGACTCGGAGATGCGGTAGCGTGCAACGGTGTCTTCGCCGGAAAACGCGTTCAGATTCCGCTGCCGCAGTTCGATTCTGGGCGCGACGAACAAGCGTGAACCTTCAGTCAGAGGCTGATAGAACTCGGAGATCAGCAGCGGATCGGTGCCGATTTGCAGGTCTGTCTGCCATTCCGCACCGCGGGCGTTAATGCCGATTCTCGTTAGCCGGGTTCCGACATTGAATGAGGTTGATCCCTCGAAGTCGTTCGCCAGCGAAACTGCGAACTTCAGGATGTTCGGACCATAAGTTTTGCTACGAGCATTGAATTCGACGCCCGTCTGCCCGCCTTCCTCAATCAGCCTGTAACTGACCTGCTCGTGAATATTGAGCCCATACAGATCCTCGGCAGCATTTGCCAATTGAGTGGTGTCGATGGGATCGCCGGCCGCGATGTCCAGGTGTGATTCGAGCATCTCCGACGAATAGCGGCTATCGTCTGTGACACGCACAAATGCCAGTTCCGTGTCGATCGGCGCAGGCGTGCCGCGTTGTGCGAGATGTTGTGCGAATTGCTCTTCATCGAGAGCGATATTTACAAGTCGTTGCGATACCGCGAGCGCCGCTTGTTCGCCCGGTCCTATCGTCGTTGGAGTATTTGCGAAATCGCCCGAATCGAAGGTGTCCAGTTCGGGCCGAATGAGGATGTCGTCGTCCGTTAGCAACTCGATCTGGCGCAGCGTGTCCTTGCGCATCAGGATCGTTAGCATTTGTTCCGAGATCTTCACCGCCGAGCTTAGTTCTTCGACCGGGTAAAGCGGAAATTCCACATCGACAGCAATGATGATATCGACGTCCATTGTGCGCATGACATCGACGGGCAGGTTCGTGGCAATGCCACCATCGATAAGCAGTTTTCCGTCCAACTCAGCAGGCGCGAAGATAGCAGGCACCGACATACTGGCGCGAATCGACCGGGCGAGGTCCCCGCCAGCCATGACATGCGGCAGGCCCGTTCCGACGTCCGTCGCGACCGCTCTGAATGGAATCGGTAGCTCGTCGAAATTATCAATGTGCGACACATCAATCGTAAGTTCGCGAAGAACAAGGTCGAGCCGCTGACCTTGCACGACACCCATCGGCAGCAATAACTCCCTGTCACGAACGCCCAATTCCAGTGTAATCGGGTAGCGCTCGTCGTCGAGTTTGCGGCGAAAGCTCAGGTGCTCGCGCGACGGCGTATCCGACATCGCGTCTGCCCAGTCGAGTGTCGTGATAATTTCCTCGAGTTCTGCGGGAGTCTTGCCGGACGCGTAAAGCCCGCCAATAATCGCGCCCATACTGGTACCTGCGATCGCGTCAACCGGCACCCGTTGTCGCTCGAGTTCCTTGAGCACACCAATGTGTGCCGCCCCACGGGCACCGCCACCACCCAGCACCAGGCCGATACGGGGCCGGTCCGCATACGAAGTGACAGTTGCCAGGACCAGCACTGTAGCGACAATGGCCTGGGAATATCGGGTCACGAAACTGGATTTCATCGGTAGCTCATTTGGTCAGGACGCGGTTCTCGCACCCTATTATAATGGCGCGCTGGCCGAGGGATTGCATGCAATTACGATATCGACAAGGTTGTGCGAGCGCATTTTTGCTGTTGGCATTAGCACCTGTGGCCGCAGCCCAGGCGTCCTCAGATGAACCGATGACCGAACTCGTGGTCACGAGCCAGCGGCGCGAGCAGCCAAGGTTGCGGCACGCCGGCAACATCGACAGCATCGACTCCGAATCCCTGGTGGCCGTTCAGCACCATCACATTCACGAGCTGCTGACCAGGGTCTCCGGGGTTTGGCTCAGCCGCGGCAGCGGGCAGGAGCACCTGACTGCGATTCGCTCACCC
Source organism: Woeseiaceae bacterium (assembly GCA_013138675.1). Taxonomy (GTDB): domain Bacteria; phylum Pseudomonadota; class Gammaproteobacteria; order Steroidobacterales; family Woeseiaceae; genus UBA1847. The sequence continues at coordinate 11,038 of WTCH01000001.1, forward strand.
GTGCTGACCGGCGCTGGTTCCTGCGGCGCATTCCTGTTCCTCGAAGACGGCATACCGATCAGGCCGGCCGGATTTTGCAATGTCAATTCCCTGTTCGAGGTCAATTCCGAGCAGGCGCAGTCGGTCGAGGTCATACGCGGACCTGGCAATGCCCTGTACGGCTCTAATGCCTTGCACGGCATCGTCAACGTCCTGATGCCAATACCTGGTCCCGAGCGCACGCCAAGCGCTTCTCTCGAGATAGGAGACAACGAATTCTATCGTGCGAAGGCCGACCTGCCGTTCAATGCGGAGTCACCCTGGCTTGCCTCACTGGTCTACGTCGATGATGGCGGATTCCGCGACGACTCCGGTTACCAGCAGGGCAAACTGCATGCAAAGCGTGACTGGGAACTCGCGAATGGCGCATTTGCGCTCGGTTTGACCGCAACCGATCTCGACCAGCAGACAGCGGGCTTCATTCTCGGCAAGGATGCCTACAAGGACCCTGCCGTCAATCGCAGCAACCCGAATCCCGAAGCGTATCGTAAGGCGTCTGCACAACGCCTCTATGGCCTATGGAACACAACGCGCAATAGCGTTGACTTCGACCTGCGTCCCTTCCTGCGACACTCCGACATGGAGTTCCTGCAGCATTTCCTGCCGGGACAACCGCTCGAGGAAAATGGCCATGTCAGCGCCGGAATGCTGGCAACAGCGACGTTCGGTGACGCTCGACTTCGCACCATTGTCGGCATGGATGTCGAGTGGTCCGACATGTTTCTGAAGCAGACTCAGGACGAAGCAACCCCGGGGTCTCCATTTCTCATGGAGACGCGCCCGCAAGGAAAGCACTATGACTACGACGTCACGTCGGCGGGCGTGGCCGCGTATGTGCAAACAGACTGGGCCGTCGACGAACGACTGACGCTGGGTGCGGGTCTCCGTCTCGACTACCTTGCCTACGACTACAACAATCGCATGCTGACTGGAAACACGCGCGATGATGGCACGGCCTGCGGATTCGGTGGTTGCCTGTATTCGCGCCCTGCTGATCGCAGCGACAGTTTTCGCAATGTCGCTCCGAAATTGTCCTTGAACTATCAGTTCAGCGACTCCGGCAGTACGTATGCAAGCCTGGCGCGCGGGTTTCGCGCGCCGCAGACAACCGAACTGTACCGCCTGCAAAGCGGCCAGGAAATTGCAGATCTCAACTCCGAACGCATCGACGCACTCGAATTCGGTGTGCGCAGGATCAGCGACCGCCTGTCGCTCGACATCGGTTTCTTCGCGATGAAGAAACGCGACAGCGTGTATCGCGATGCCGACGGCTATAACGTCACCGGAGCTCGCAGCAA
>WTCH01000258.1 GCA_013138675.1 Woeseiaceae bacterium
GTCAATCCTGCCTCAGTTAAATCATCGATTTTCTTCGGGTTGTTGGTCAGCAGTCGAAACGCACCATCACCCCGAAAATGTTTGATCAACGCGGCCGCATCGCTGAAATCCCGCGAGTCATCCGGAAGGCCGAGTGAGCGATTTGCCTGGTAAGTGTCTTCACCGCCATCTTGTAACAGGTAAGTTGCCGCTTTCGCCCATAAGCCAATGCCACGGCCTTCATGACCTGACATGTAAATGAGCATACCGCCCTGCTCGTCCTGATTGATCAGATTAATTGCCGACTGAAACTGCGGCCCGCACTCACAACGCTGCGAGCCGAAAACATCGCCGGTCATGCAGCTCGAATGCACACGTATCAGCGGATTGGTCCACCCTGCCGGATCACCGACGAGCAATACACTGTTAACGGCCATTGACGAGGCCAGCTCGGCAAAAGACTGCTGCCCATGCTTCGCGCGTAACTCGGCAGCGAGATCTTCGATCTTCGTCAATTCAGTGTTGCGAACCGTGGCATACCACTGCACATCGATGTGCTGTTCGCCAATCTGCAACGGCATTGGAATCGGCCCTAATGCGCTGATCGTGCCAGTTCCGTTGCGGTCGATACGGAACAACTTGCCGGCCTCAACAAGACGTTGTCGGACACTTGGATCAATGTAGGTAAACATAGCGGCCGCATTATGAACGAATGTGACGCATTTCACTTGCTGACCCACGAGTCATTAACTATACTCTACTGACTCACCAGTCAGTAAGGTCTGTGAACGCATGCCAGAACCCCGTTTCCGCCGTCGCAAGGAAGACCGACCCCAGGAAATAACTGAGGCCGCGCTGGCCGCATTCGCCGAAAAAGGCTACGCGGCGACCAAAGTTGATGAAGTCGCGAAACGTGCTGGCGTCAGCAAGGGCCTCCTGTACCTGTACTTCAAAACCAAGGAAGACCTGTTCAAAGCCGTCATCCGCAGCTTCGTTGTGCCCAAGATCGACGAGCTAACGGCCATCATTGACAGTTCTGAGCTGACGAGCGAAGAGTTTTTGCGCGGCCCGTTTCTGGACTTCGTGAAGACCTTGCCCGGCTCCCCCATCAGCGTTCTTGTTCGGCTTATGATCTCGGAGGGTCCGAAGCATCCGGACCTGTTGCAGTTCTATTGGGAGAACGTTGTGTCTCGCGGTCTTGTTGCGCTCAATGTAATTCTCGAACGCGGTATCGAGACCGGTGAGTTCCGACGTTGCGTTGTTCATGACTTACCGCACCTGTTCGTTATGCCCGTCTTGTTCTCGGTGATTTTCAAATTGCTGTTCGAAAAACACTGTCCTGATACTGACCAATTGATCGAGGCGCAGATCGACTTACTGATTGCGCACATGAAAGGAGAAATAGAATGAATTCCCGGCGCCACTGGCTACTCATTGCGGGTGCACTCGCGCTCGCCGCTTGCGACGCCTCGACCAGCGACAACCGTATCGTTGGCGAACTCGCTTCGGACAGGATCGAACTCACCGCTGAGTTTGCAGAACCGATCACGGAAATACTGGTTGCCGAAGGCGAAGTCGTGTCGGCCGGTCAGGTACTGGTGCGTCAGGACGCATCGCGCGCCGATGCACGCCTGGATGAAGCGGACGCAGCGCTGGGTCAGGCGCAGGCTCGTCTCGACGAACTGGTCCGCGGGCCTCGCAGTGAGCAAATATCTGCCGCCCGGGCGAGTGTTGAAGGCGCCAAAGATGATTTGGCGTTTCGCCGCTCCGACTATGCTCGGGTGCAGGAAATCTTCGGCAAGAACCTTGCATCAGAAGAGCTGCTCGATCGCGCCAAGGCGGCACTGGATGGCGCGCAGTCCAATGACAAACTGCGTCGTGCGCAACTCCAGGAATTGCTGACGGGCACGACGGTTGAAGAACTTGCGCAGGCCGAGAACGTCGTGAAGCAGGCCGCATCACGTCGTGACTTGCTCGCTGTAGACGTTGCGCGCCACGACATTATTGCTCCTGTCGACGGTGTCGTCGACAGCCGGTTATTCGAACTGGGTGAACGACCAACGCCGGGCCAGCCAGCGCTCATCATGCTGCCGGGCGAACAGCCGCATGCACGCGTCTATGTACCCGAGCATTTGCGCGTGCACATCGGTGTTGGCATGCCGGCCGTCATTTATGTCGACGGACTGGAGAGTGGCATCGACGGCCGCGTCCGCTGGGTCGCCTCTGAAGCGGCATTCACGCCCTACTATGCATTGACCGAGCGTGATCGTGGTCACCTGACGTATCTCGCCAAGATCGATATTGCCGAAGACCATGAGCGCCTGCCCGACGGTGTGCCGGTCGAAGTAGATCTGCTCCTGGATGACAGCAAATGAATGACGAACTCGCCATTCGTGCACGCGGCCTGAGCAAGCACTTCGGCAGCCTGCGCGCCGTCGACCGCCTGGACCTGGACGTTCCAAAGGCGTCAATCTATGGCTTCCTCGGACCAAACGGGTGCGGGAAATCGACGACCATTCGCATGCTTTGCGGATTGCTGACACCGACCGAAGGCAACGCTGACGTCTTGGGTTATCACGTGCCGGATCAATCCAAAGAGCTCAAACCGAAAATCGGCTACATGACGCAGAAGTTCTCGCTGTTTGGCGACTTGACCGTCGCTGAGAATCTGCAGTTCATCGCCGAGATCTACTCGGTGCCGGCTGCGAATCGCAAGCCGCGCATTGACGAACTCCTGGAAAAATACGACCTGACCGAGCAATACAAGCAATTCGCCAGAACGATGAGTGGCGGCCAGAAGCAGCGCCTCGCACTGGCCTGTGCTGTTTTGCACCATCCGGACCTGTTGTTACTCGATGAGCCCACCAGCGCAGTAGACCCGCAGAGTCGACGCGACTTCTGGGCTAACCTGTTCCGCCTTGCCGAAGGCGGCACGACGATCCTCGTGTCGACGCATTACATGGATGAGGCAGAACGCTGCCACAAGCTGGCTATTCTCGATCATGGCGTTAAGGTCGCAGACGGCACGCCGCAGGAGTTGCAGGACAGTACCGGCATGATCATCGTCGAAGTGCTCGCCGATGATCCTTACCGCGCACAAACCGTAATCAAACGAATTCCTGTCGTCGCGAGTGTGACACAACTCGGCATCCGACTGCGTGTCCTGATTCCCGAATCGGTTGGCGATGCCCTGGAACTCGTCGATCGAAATCTGAGAAAGCAAAACATCACGGCAGAGACGCGCATCGCGCATGCCACGCTTGAAGACGTCTTTGTCGCGGTCACGCTGAAACCCGAGCAACGCGCGGCATGAAATCTCTCTCACGACTCATGGCGATCACGCGCAAAGAGGTGCGCCAGTTGCGGCGCGATCGCCTGACTTTCGCAATGATAATTGGCATGCCGTTGATGCAAATCCTGATGTTCGGCTACGCAATCAACACCGATGTCCGTAACCTCAAGACCGCAGTCGCGGACGAGGCAAACACACACCTGTCGCGTGAATTTATCGCCCAGATTGGTGAAACGCAGGTCGCGCTCGTTCAGCAACGGGTGGACTCCGTTGCGGACCTCGAGGAACTTCTGCGCACTGGCGATATCTCCATCGGCATCTCGATCCCGCCCGACTTCGATCGCCGTGTTATCGATCCCAATCGTGCGGCCGCCCATATTCTCGTCGACGGCAGCGACCCCACCGTGCTCGGCGTTGCCAATCAGTTGCGCAACATGCCGGTTGCATTCGATTCCAACCGCCAGGAGAAAGAACACTCGGCGATCGAAGTCCGGCCTTATTACAACCCGGAGCGCCGCACCCCGGTGAACATCGTGCCCGGCCTCATGGGCGTTATTCTTACGATGACCATGATGATCTTCACGGCCGTCGCCATCGTTCGCGAACGCGAGCTCGGCAACCTCGAGTTACTCATCAATACGCCGGTCACATCGGCCGAACTCATGATCGGCAAGATCCTTCCGTACATTGCGATCGGGCTGGTACAACTCGCTCTGATACTCGCGATTGGTGATCTGCTGTTTGATGTGCCAGTGCGCGGCAGCGTTCTGGACCTGTATATCGCTGCCAGTTTCTTTATCGCGGCCAATCTCGCGCTGGGATTGTTCGTATCAACGATGGTCAGTACACAGTTTCAGGCCATGCAGGCGACTTTTTTCCTCATGATGCCGTCAATCCTGTTGTCAGGATTTATGTTTCCGTTCGACGGCATGCCGGTCGCGGCACAATACATTGGCGAGGCATTGCCAATCACTCATTTCATTCGTCTGACACGCGGCATCATGCTGCGCGAAGCGTCGTTAGGCGACATGCCTTTCGCTCTGATTTACCTGGGGTCTTTTGCATTCGTCGCGATGACAGCTGCGGCCATGCGGTTCTCGAAGCGGCTGGATTAGGCGTCGCGGCTAAAGCCGCTCCTACAGTCGCCTTCGGCACCCCGCTTCGCTTCGCGGGCATGGCCCGCTCCTACAGTTACGGGGTACTTTTCTCGTAGTTTGGATCCCGCGGTTGCGTCGCCTTGAGGTAGTACGGTTTCCACCAGGTGATTGTGATCGGCACGAGGATATTCAGGAAGAATGCCGTAATCATCAATGTAAAGAACGCTTCGCGATTCAGGATACTGTGTTGGACGTAAGCAATGTCGATAACCACGAACGCGAGCTCCGCTCGGCCTAGCATGCCGAAGCCGATCATCAGGCTTTCCGCAAAGTTCATACCGCTCGTGTAGCGCGCCGCCAGGCCGGCCGACAATACCTGGAACACGGCAATGCCAATAGTCATCGCGATAACGTACGGCATGATATCGGTGAGCAGATCCCAATCGAACAGGATCTTCGTGCCGAGGTCGACGAAGAATACCGGTCCGACCCAGCAGAAAGCCGCGTTGTCGACGATGCGCTTTGTCTCGGCGTAGACGTTGAACTCGACGGGCCTCCCAAACTCGTCGATCGTTCGTGTCTTGAGCTGAAAATGCTCCTCGCGAACAATCAGGCCAGCCATGTAGGCGCCAACCGCCGGATGGAAACCGAAATAGTGTGCCAGCAATCCCACTGCCAGTGCAGCCAGCAAGATGGCCAGCGTCGCGTACTTGCCTTTATCGAAGGTCAGGTAGGTCTGCAGGCTCAGGTGTTGCAGCCACGGCACCCGTTTCAGCCATTTCGCGTGACTGCGCGGGAATATCCACACGCCAATGAGCGACACGATGACGAAGAACATCACAGCCTTGCCCGCCGTGGTTACAGCGCTGAGCAGCGTAAATGTCTCCTCGCCAGCGGCGAGCGGTACGACAATGGCGACCATGATGAGCGCGCCGATGTCGTCAATCACCGCGGACGTCATGATGCGCAGCGCGACAATCGAGTTCTGCAGCCCGAGGCTTTGCAGCGACACCATGGTCAGCGAAACCGCGGTGGCGGTCATTGCGAGACCGCACATCAGTGCAATGTTCGGGTCGTCCCAGACGTAATCGGCAATGACGTAAGCCACAGCGAATGGCGCCAGCGCACCGAACAGGGCAATACCCCAACTTCGCTTGACGCTGGCCAGAAAATTGTCGGTGGACTCCTCGAAGCCCAGCGCAAACATGATGAAAATGATACCGAGCTCGGCGAAAACGCGAATAAAGGCGCCACTTTCGGCCGGCAAGATGCCGATATTGGCGAGCAGGCTGCCAAGGAACAGAAAGTACAGAACCGGCGTCAGGCGCGTCGCCTTTGCCAGTACGACGGCACCGAATACGGCTGCCCAGATGATCGCCAGGTGAGCTAAAGGGTCCATTTGGTCAGTTCAATCATCTCTCAGACTCGCAAAATTGCGGCCATTCTGGTCCAATCAGCACCAGACTGGCTGTACCCGGATATTATGACTCAGAATCAGGACGAACTACCCACCGTTTTTATCGTCGATGACGACCCTGCGATACGCTTCGCGATGCAGGCATTGATGGACTCGGTCAATATAGAGCACGAGATCTTCGCGTCAGGCGACGAGTTTCTCGAGAATGCAGACGACCATCGTGCCGGCTGCCTGGTACTCGATATCCGTATGCCGGGCCTCGGTGGCCTCGAGCTGCAGGAAGAGCTGCTTAAGCGTGACAGTACGCTACCGATTATATTTATCACGGGTCATGGCGATGTACCGATGGCCGTCGACGCGATGCAAAAAGGCGCCGTTGACTTCATTCAGAAGCCATTTCGCGACCAGGACCTGCTCGACCGCATTCGTGAGGCGCTCAAGACCGATCAGGAACGTCGCGAGGAACAGAAAAAACACGCGGAAGTCGCTGAGCGGCTTGCACGATTGACGAATCGCGAACGCGAGGTCTTTGATCTGGTCGTGACTGGCAAACCGAATAAGGTTATCGCTTACGAACTCGGGGTGAGTCAGCGTACGGTGGAAATCCACCGCGCCAGGGTCATGGAGAAAATGCAGGCAAGGTCATTAGCTGACCTCGTCAAGATGCATATGACGGCGTAGCCCGCCGCCTACATGTGCGCCCTGCGATGCTCCTCGAAGCGCGCGCAATCAATACACTTTCTCGCGTAAGGATGCGCTACCAGGCGCCCATCATTGATATGGGCACCACACTCGTCGCAAGTGCCATACTCATCCTTGTCCATACGTTTCAGCGCTTCACTGATTTTCGCGATCTCGACGCGAGCCTCATTGCCGAGCGCATCCACAACTTCGCTGTCTTCGAGTTCTTTGGCACGCTCTTTTGAATCGGCGTCGTAGCCACGGCGCAGGTTCGCCTTCACGCGGTCCAGACGGCCCCTCAACTCGGCCTTCTTGGTCTCCAGCCGGTCACGCTGCGTCGCGTACATATTATCTCGCATGGCCAATACTCGTATTAGTCCTGTTCCCTATCTAAGCCTAGACCGGCCCCAACAGAAATTAGTATATCCACCTATTTGGGGGTAGGTAAATTCCGCGGTGCGCTAGGCATCACGCCTTATGGAATGTCACCTTTCAGCCGTCTACTCTTTTTACCTAGGAAGGAAGGTAAACGAGCCTCATACAAGGACCATCATGGAGAATATTTCCAAAATCTTGTCAGTTATTGACCCGACTGTGGACGACCAACCAGCGTTGCGACGCGCAGCCTGGCTGGCCAAGAAATGCGGAGCGGAACTTGAATTATTGGTTTGCTATTACAACGAGTACCTGAGCGGTGACCGTCTGTTCGACTCACCGTCGCTTGAAAAAGCTCGAAGTGAAGTCCTTGCGAACCAGGAACAGCACCTGGAGGACCTCGCCGAACCCATCCGAAAAAGCGGCGTCGTCGTGACCACGACGGCCGCCTGGGATCACCCACTCTACGAAGGCATTGTTCGCCGCGCCGTTTCCAGCGGTGCAGACATTGTCGTCAAGGATACCCATCATCACTCTGCGGTCACGCGTGCGCTGCTGACGAATACGGACTGGAACCTGATACGTACCTGCCCTGCACCTTTGTGGCTCGTCAAGGCACACGACCTGGCAGATCCACCAATTATCGTCGCGGCCATCGATCCGATGAACCAGCACGACAAACCGGCGGCGCTCGACGATGAGATTTTGCACCTCAGCAAGTTGCTCGGCAGCAACGTCGGGGGCGAAGTGCATGCGTTTCACTCCTACGATCCACGTATCGCCGTTGCGACCGCAACAGCGAACGCCTACATACCGGTGTCATTGCCGTTTGATGAAATCGAGCAGCAGATGCACGAGGATCATGAGAAGCGCTTCAATGAGATCACGTCATTTCATGGCCTCGCTGATACGAATGCGCACCTGGTTGCCGGCCTGACACACGAGGAACTGCCCGCCATTGCCCACAGTCTCAAGGCGGATGTTGTCGTTATGGGTGCCGTTGCACGCAATCGCTGGAAGCGTTTGTTCATCGGTGCGACAGCAGAACGCACACTGGAGCATTTGCCGTGCGACCTGCTGATCGTCAAACCGGACTGGTTCCAGACACCGGTTGAGTCCAGGGCGCACGAAGCGGCGTAGGAGCACTGCTTGCACCCCTGGGGCACGTAGCCAGCGCGAACTGTCGCGGCTGAAGCCGCTACTACAGTACGTGGTCGAGGATGCTTAGGAAGTAATCTGCATCGTCGCGCGACAGTACCATCGGGCAGCGTAGCTTCAGGATATTTGCGTCCGGGCCGATCGCACCGGTCAGCACACCGCGATTACGCAAATCATTGACGACCCTGGTGGTCAGTTCGGTCGCCGGTGTTCGCTCGTTTCTGTCTGTGACCAGTTCGACGGCGAGGAACAAGCCTGTACCGCGCACATCGCCGATACACTCATGATCATCTGCGAGCTTCCACAGTCCATCGATCAGATGCTGCCCGACCTCGAGCGCGTTTTGTTGCAGGTTCTCGCTTTCGATGATGTCCAGCACGGCGAGACCGGCCGCACAGGACACCGGGTTGCCGCCAAACGTATTGAAGTAGCGCCCGTAGCCCGAAAATGTGTCAACGAGTTCCTTGCGTGTAACAACCGCTGACAGCGGGTGGCCATTGCCCATGGGTTTGCCCATCGTGACGATATCCGGCGCGACACCATCCGCTTCAAAGCCCCAGAAATGCCTGCCGGTTCTGCCGAAACCCGGTTGTACCTCGTCGGCAACGAATAGCGCGCCCGCGGCGCGCACAATTTCTGCGACGTTGCGCAAGTATCCCGCTGGAGGCGCAACAACCCCGCTGCTGGAGATGATGGTGTCTATAACGAACGCTGCTGGTTTTATGCCCCGACTTTGAAGCAATGCGAGCGCTTCGTTGACGTGTTCGGCATAGCGTACGCCAGCATCGGCGTCACGATAGGCGCCACGATACGTATCCGGCGCCGGCACTGTGACCACATGGTCGGGCACGTCCTCGGCGGGGATACTGTCAGTCGAAATCTCGTAGATCGCCTGCGAATTGCCGTGATAGGCAAAGTCAGTGACGATGATTCCGGTGCCGCCTGTACACCGGCGCGCGATCCGAAGCGCCAGCTCATTGGCCTCGGTCCCCGTGCAGCAGAACACTGCCGTATCAAGATCGTCCGAAATTTTCGCAGTCAATCGCTCCGCAAGGTTCAGCACATTCTCGTGCAGGTAACGCGTATGCGTGTTGAGTGTGCTTGACTGCCTGGAAATGGCATCAACCACGTGCGGATGACAGTGCCCGACGTGCGGCACATTGTTGTACATGTCGAGATACTTGTTGCCGTCGGCGTCGAACAGCCAGACTCCTTCGCCAC
>WTCH01000194.1 GCA_013138675.1 Woeseiaceae bacterium
TGCGTTCTCCGGTCGACTTCCGGGTCAGCTCATCGTTCAATCCCAATCGCCGGCATCCGGTGCTTAAGACCGTGCGGCCGCATCGCGGTGTTGATTACGCGGCCCCGCGTGGCACACCTATCAGGGCATCGGGCGACGGCAAGGTAATATTTCGCGGTGTGAAGTCGGGATACGGCAATGTCGTCATACTTCAGCATGGCGGCAACATCACAACGCTCTATGCGCATATGTCGAAATTCGCCTCAAGTGCACGTACGGGATCGCGTGTCAGGCAGGGGCAGACTATTGGCTACGTCGGGAAGACGGGCCTTGTTACCGGAGTTCACCTTCACTATGAGTATCGGTTGAACGGAGTCCACAGGAATCCGAGGACCGTAAAATTGCCACAGGCCGATCCTATCGCTGACGAGTACCGCAAGCAGTTCCTTGCCGCTGCCGGACCCATACTCGAGGAACTTGAGAGGTTCAAGAACACTCAGCTCGCCACGATCGCGCAAAACGAAAACCAGTAGTTGCGACAACGCCGGTGAGTAACCTGTATATCGGCCTAATGTCCGGCACCAGCATGGACGGCATCGATGCGGCGCTTGTACGATTTTCGGAATCGGGCCTCGACATTCTGCAGACGCTCCAGCAAGACTTTCCCGAGGACCTCAGGCGACGCCTGATCGTGTCGAGATCCGATGCCAGCCTGCGCTCCTGCGACGATGTGCCGGATCTGCATGCGGAAGTCGGACAGTGCTTTCGCGATGCGGCGCGAGCATTACTTGCCCTTGCGAAAATCAATCCCTCGGCGATCACTGCGATTGGCAGCCATGGGCAAACGCTGCGACACGAGCCGGAGGCAACCGAACCCTTTTCGCTACAGATAGGCGATGCAAACCTCATCGCCAAAGGCACTGGAATTACCACGATCGCCGACTTTCGTCGCGCCGACATTGAACTGGGTGGGCAAGGCGCCCCTCTCGCACCCGCATTTCACGAGTGGCTATTTCGGAACGAGGAGATGACACGCGTCGTGCTGAACATCGGCGGCATCGCGAATATCACGGTGCTACATGCCGATGACCTGGAAACGACAGGATTTGATACGGGTCCCGGCAACACCCTGCTGGACGCGTGGGCCTTGAAACACCTGCACACCCCTTACGACGCAAACGGTGACTGGAGTGCGTCAGGGTCAGTGGCAGGCGACCTGCTTTCGCGGCTGACGAGCGATGCCTACTTTGCGGCCACTGCGCCGAAAAGCACCGGCTTTGAGTACTTCAATCTCGACTGGCTTGACGAAGCAATTGCCAGCCAATATGACCCCGCCGACGTCCAGGCGACGCTTTGCCAGTTAACGGCCGATAGCATCGCCGAGGCGATAAGAACTGCGGCCCCGAATGCAAACGAAGTCCTTGTTTGCGGTGGCGGCGTGCACAACCACGACCTCATGCGGCGACTGGAGGCGACCTTGCCCGGCACGGGCATCGCATCGACCGCGATTGCCGGCCTCGATCCTGACTGGGTCGAGGCAGCCGCTTTTGCATGGCTGGCAATGCGCACGACGCAGGGCCAGACCGGCAACTTGCCATCGGTAACCGGCGCCGACCGCTCGACAGTACTGGGGGTGACCCATACAGCATCCTGAACTGAAGACCCTGTAAGCAACTCGCACAAGACAGTCGTTGCTATACTGGCCGGCCGCCATTTCGAGATAGATCCGTTGGACGCGCCGGCACTCCCCCCTGCTGACCTGTATATCAATCGCGAACTCAGCCAGCTTGAGTTCAATAAGCGCGTGTTTGCCCAGGCCCAGGACGAAAATGTTCCTCTTCTCGAACGACTTCGATTCCTGTGTATCACCTGCACCAATCTCGACGAGTTCTTCGAGATACGGGTCGCTGCGCTAAAACAGCGTATCGAGCTTGGTGCCCCGGCGCCGGGCCCGGAGAAACTCTCAGCCCAGCAGATCTTCGACGCTATCCGCCACCGCATGCTCGTCATCGTCAGGCAGCAATACGAATTGCTGAACAATGTGCTGTTTCCGGAGCTGAGCAAGGCCGGCGTGCAGTTTTTGCAGAGCGAAGAATGGAACGCCGAGCAAAGCGAATGGCTGCAAGAGTATTTTCTCGAACAAGTTGTGCCAGTGCTCACGCCGCTCACTTTCGATCCGTCGCGACCGTTCCCGCGCGTATTGAACAAGAGCCTCAATTTCATCGTCAGGTTGCGCGGCAAAGATGCGTTCGGTCGGCGGCGTCATCAAGCCATGGTGCAGGCGCCACGATCGCTACCGCGCATCATCCGCCTGCCGGAACATCTCAGCACACCGGGACGGCATAACTATGTCTTTTTGTCGTCGATTATCCGCGTACACGTCGCCATGTTGTTCCCTGGACTGAATGTGGACGGCTGCTACCAGTTTCGCGTGACGCGTAATTCAAATCTCTACGTCGACGACGAAGAGATCGGCGACCTGGCGCACGCTCTCGAGGGTCAGCTGGCCGCCAGCCGCCACGGCGCGGCCGTGCGTCTCGAGGTCAGCCACGAGTGTCCGCCGGATCTGCAGGAGTTTCTTCTTGAGAACTTTGGCCTTGCTGAGTACGACACGTATCTCGTCGACGGCCCGGTGAACCTGAACCGCCTCGCGACTGTGTGTGAGATCGAAGATCGCTGGGAACTGCTGTATCCACCCTTTGCGCAGGGCTTGCCTGAGGAACTCCTGGGCAAAGAGAACATTTTTGATCTGCTCACGCAGAAGAACGTTCTGCTGCACCACCCGTACCAGTCATTTGCGCCAACCATCGATTTCATAAAGACGGCGTCGATTGACGCGGATGTGCTCGCGATAAAAATTACGCTCTATCGAACCGGAGCCGAATCGCCGATTGTGGATCATCTCGTGCATGCAGCACGCTCTGGCAAGGAAGTAACGGTCATTATCGAGCTCATGGCACGGTTTGACGAAGCGGCGAATATCGCTCTTGCAAACCGCCTGCAGGAGGCCGGCGCGCACGTCGTCTATGGCCTGGTCGGCTACAAGACGCATGCCAAAATGACGCTCGTTGTGCGCAGGGAATCAGACAAGCTCGTCCGCTATGTACACCTCGGCACTGGCAATTACCATCATGCCACGACACGCGTGTATACCGACTACGGCTATATGAGCAGCAGCCGGCGCCTGGGAGAAGATGTCCACCAGTTATTCATGCAGTTAACAAGCCTCACCGAATCAAGCAACATGTCGCGCATGATGGCCGCACCGTTCAATCTTTACTCCTCTCTTCTGGAGAAAATCGAACGCGAGGCACAGAACGCGCGCGATGGTAAGAAAGCGCGCATCATTGCCAAGATCAACTCACTCAACGAGCAGGGCATAATCAATGCGCTGTACGAGGCATCCCAAGATGGCGTGAAGATCGACCTGATCGTGCGCGGCATTTGTTCGCTGCGTCCTGGTGTGTCGGGACTGTCCGAAAACATTCACGTGCGATCGATTGTCGGACGATTCCTCGAACACTCGCGCGTTTACTATTTCCTGAACGATGACAATGAAGAGTTCTATTGCGCGAGCGCCGACTGGATGGAGCGCAATCTTCTGCGCCGCAACGAATCCTGTTTCGAGATTCGACAGAAGGCGATGAAGGACCAGATCCGTGCCGACCTGGAACTGTTCCTGTCGGACAATTGCCAGGCCTGGGTACTGCACGGCGACGGCAGTTACAAACGTCTCTCCCCGGCAGTGGATGAAGAGCGCATTTCTGCACAGGACGTATTTCTCGAGCAGCTGGCACTGCCTAGCTGAATGTCAGGCTGTATCCCACTGTTTTGAGATAGCCGACTTCACGCTCGAGGTCTGCAACCGTCAGCGGATTGGCCGCAAGCCAAGAAGAATCGAAAGACAGGCACACCGAATCCTCGCTTACCGAAGTTGCGACGGTAGGAAACTCAACGGCACTACGGTTCCTGTTCATCAGAACTGCCAGCCGCAATAGAATCGCAAGGCGCAGCGCCGGCTCGCGCCAGACCCTTGGCAGAATTTTCTGCGCCCTGGCGTCGATCTCGTGACGCTGGCCGCCGATCAGGAAGGCAAGAAATCTCTGCTCGGCGCGTGGGAAACCTGGCAGATCTGCATTGGCGGCGATGTAGGCACCATGCCTCTGGAACCCGTCGTGGGAGATATCGAGACCAATCTCGTGCAATCGGGCGGACCATTCGAGCATGTTGCCAAATAGCGCCGATTCGAGGTGCCACTGATCTCTGCACTGCTCCAACAGGAGTACTGCTGTACCCGCCACGCGGCGCGATTGATCGGTATCGACGTTGTAGCGCGCCGCCATGGCACGCACGCTGCGCTCGCGCGCGTCTTCATGCTTCAGCCGGCCGAGCAAGTCATAAAGCAGACCCTCGCGCAACGCACCATCCGAGACTTTGAGCTCGGCGACACGCAATACGCTCAGTAACTCGGCCAGGATCGCAAGACCGCCGGGCCAAACCTGTGCGCGACGTTCGGAGAGACCCGGCAGTGAAAGATTGTCGATGGACTCACAGTCGGTAACCGTGGCAATGAGTTTTTCGAGTGCCTCAGGGTTCAGGCTGTGTGAGTCAATAATGCCGAGTTCGCTCGCGACACGCTCAGTTGAGCGAATTGTCCCTGACGTGCCAATAGACTCGATCTGCTCGTCGCCGCGGAAAAATGCTTTGACGGGCCGGAGTTCAAGACGAGCTGCGACCCGAGCTTTCCCGAACGCTTTTGCGGTGATGCTGCCGTCACCGAAAAAGCGTTCAGTCATCGACACACAACCCAGGTGGACGCTTTCAAGCGCCCGTGGTTCGGCACCCTGCCCCAGTATCAGCTCGGTGCTGCCGCCACCGATATCGAGAACGAGACGCAGGCCATCCTGCGGCGGCAGGCTCTGCGTTACGCCGTTGTATATCAGGCGAGCCTCTTCCAGACCCGAAATAACGTCGATCGGATGTCCGAGTGCTGACTCCGCCTCTGCCATGAAGCCGGTATCTTCACGCGCCCGGCGGATCGTGCTTGTTCCTGCCGCACGCACGCTTCCCGCGCGCATATCACGCAGCCGCTCTCCAAATCGCGACAGGCAATCGATCGCCCGCCCGCGCGCATCCGGTGAGAGATCGCCACTATTGGACAGTCCCTCTGCGAGGCGTACGGTTTCGCGAATTCGATCGATGATGACGAGCTGCCCATGGCGCAGCTCACCAACGATCATGTGAAAACTATTGGATCCAAGATCAACAGCAGCGATGACCTCGGAAGAGGAATCAGGTTGAGAAGGACGATCCACAGCCGCAGGTTGTTGTCGCGTTTGGGTTGCGGATGATGAATTGCGCACCCTGCAGGTCTTCCTTGTAATCAATTTCTGCGCCCATCAAATACTGAACACTCATCGGATCGATCACAAGCTTAACGCCCTGGTTTTCAACTTCGCTATCACCGTCCTCGATATTCTCGTCAAACGTGAACCCGTATTGAAACCCGGAGCAACCCCCGCCGGAGATGAAAACCCTGAGCATCAGCTCGGGATTCTGTTCTTCCTCGATGAGCTCGCCGACCTTCGTCGCCGCAGCGTCGGTGAACACTACGGGCGGCGGCGGTGCTGGTGCTGTTACATCTGTCTGCATATTCTGAAGCCTGCTTCTGTCCCTTTACGATTCGGCAGCGATTGCGGCCGATTCATCGATGCGAGTCGTCTGTTCGAGCAACGGTACCTGACCTTCCGGCTGATGTACCAGCTTGCCGTTGATCTCGGCGCCAATCGCCATCTCGATCAGATTGTAATACACATTGCCAATGACCCGTGCGGTGGGCCCGAGTTCCACGCGCTGTGCCGCGCAGACATCGCCACGCACGATACCATGAAGCACGACGTACGGAACCGTCACTCCGCCTTCAACGTTGCCGTCTTCGCTGACGCTGAGTGCAGAATTACTCTCCGGATCGGCACTGACATTGCCTTTAATGGTGCCGTCAACGTGGCAGCCGCCCTCGTAGTGCAGGTCTCCGTTGACCTTGGTGTTGGCGCCGACGAGCGTATCCACGACGGTGTGTCTGCGTTCTTTTCGACCAAACATGTACTTCTCCAGTGTGCCTGTTCAGGCGGCTAATCAGCGTCAGCCCGGACTTGTCGCCCAGGAGTAACTCTCTTCAATGCTGGAAATCGAGCGCGTTTTCGAGCGTACCTCTATCGTGATCGATTCCGGCGTAAATCCGTCAGGAAGTACGATCTCCCTGTCGAAGTCCTGAAAATATCGAAATGAGAATGGCCAGCTTGCGCTCGAGTTCTCAGGCAGCAACTGGGCATAACTGTAGGTCGTCGTAACGCCACCTTCCTCGCCCTGGACAGTCAAGCTTACATCGCCAGTTACCTTGCGGTCGTGCTGCAGCGATTGCACGAGTACGAGGCGCACGTTGTAGGCATGTTCGTTCTGGCTACGCGTCAGCCTGAGATCCTGGACCTTGAGCCCTGCCGCGCCATCCGCAGGAGACACGATGCCGCGATAAAACGCGATGGCTTCGGTCTGCTCCTGGATTTTCGCCTGCAACGTCGTGAGGCTCATTTCAACTTCCCTGTAGGCCTCGGTGTCGATATCGCGGTGCGTTTCAAGCAGCGCGATATCTTCATTGTGCCCGACAATTTCCTCTTCAAGACCGGCAATGCGGTCTTCGTACATCTGACGTTCCTTGCCGGCATCCACAATGTTGTAGTTGGCCTGGATGCGGCCGAACTCGAAGACCAGGTAGGCAAATCCGAATATCAGCACGGCAAATACCGCGCGCGTCATGAAAACGCGCCCGCGGCTGTGCAGCTGTAGTGATGAATGTCGTGCCATTCCTAGGCTCATCCGTGAAAAGACATTATGTTACGCGGTGGTCCGGGTCGAGAGAAGTGCGGTACGTCACGAATTGGGCGCTGCAATGTCCTTGTCGAACACCGCCTGCCAGCGCTTAGGCCACCAACGTGGCCGCGGCGGGAGATCCTTCGGATACACGGTTGATCCGAGTTCATGCAGGGCGCGGGCATAAACGCGACGCTTGAAGTAGATGACTTCATTGACGGGTCGCCAGTAGTCAACCCAGCGAATGCGGTCGAATTCGGGCCGGTCGCAACGATCAAAACGGACGTTTTCGGACGACGAGGTGAGATGCAGCATGAACCAGCGCTGCTTTTGCCCGATGCAAAGCGGCTCGCTGTGCCGCCTTACAAATTTGTCGGGCAATCGGTACCGGAGCCAGTCCGAGGTCACACCGAGCAGCTCGACATCCGTGCGCTCGAGACCGACCTCCTCGCGGAGCTCGCGATACATAGCTTCTTCGGGGTCCTCACCGACAAGCACGCCACCTTGCGGAAACTGCCAGCCCTTGTTGCCTGCACGGCCGGCCAGCATCAGCTTGCCATCCACGTCAGTCAGGATGATGCCGACGTTGGCGCGGAATCCCTCACCGTCAATCCAGTCGTTGCTCATTGCAACCGATACGAAAACTCTAACTGCCTTTAACTTTACACGAATTATGTGCATTGTCCGTGTAATCAGTCACACGCGTTGACAATTATTTCGACCCGGGCATTGTTTATTTTCCCGGTCACTTTGAGGGGGACATTCATTGCTTGTCGGGCAAAGAACAGCGTTGTTTGCCGGGCTGTTCGGTATTGCGATCGGCGCGATGGTCTTCGCCCTTTCGTCGGGCAGCGCGGATATCAGTTTTGGCGATGCCATGCGCGCAGTATTTGGCGAAGCGCCCGAGAACACGCGCGCACTGATCCTGGACCTTCGGCTGCCACGGGCATTGACGGCATTCTCTGTCGGCGGTCTGCTCGCTATCGCCGGCGTCCTGATGCAGGTTCTGCTGCGCAATCCACTAGCAGAGCCGTACATCCTGGGCAGTTCCGGTGGCGCAGCGGTCGCCGCCCTGTTCGCGATGATCCTCGGCTTAAGCAGCATCGTCATTGACATTGCAGCATTTGGCGGCGCAATGGCGGCGACGCTGCTGGTGTTCTCGATTGCGCATGGAACCGGAAGTTGGGCGCCAGCGCGTCTGCTGCTGACCGGCGTTGTTCTTGCTGCCGGATTCAGCGCTGCTACAACCCTGTTGCTCGCCCTAAGCCCGGAACAGAACCTGCGTGGCATGCTGTTCTGGCTGATGGGTGACCTGAGTTTTGCCTATGAGCCCGGGCGCGTGTTTTGGTTGATGCTTGTGCTGGCTGCGGGCGCCACCTTATCGGCCAGGCATCTGAACGTTCTCTCGCGCGGCGAACTCCAGGCCGCGATCGCAGGCATGCCCGTAACCGGCTTTCGCTACATCATATTTGCCGCAGCCTCGCTCGCGACCGCGCTGTCGGTCACGACGGTAGGCGTAATCGGCTTTATCGGGCTGGTCGTGCCGCACCTCGTTCGTCTTGTGGCCGGCAGTGACCACCGCATCGTCGTTCCGGCTTCCGCATTGGCAGGTGGCAGTTTGCTCGTCATCGCAGATACCCTGGCCCGAACGATCATGGCGCCACGGCAACTGCCAGTAGGCGCATTGACAGCCGCGATCGGTGTGCCGTTGTTTTTGATTCTGATGAGTCGCAGCCAGACTCGGGACCGCTAATTGTATGAAAGCCTGCAATCAGTGTGGCAAATGCTGTATTCATTACAGTGACGGCGGCCTGTCGGCAACAAGTAGCGAGATTGACTGGTGGGAAATTCACCGACCGGACATTTTCGAGTATGTTCGCGATGGCGAAATCTGGGTAAGCCCAGTCACAGGCAAACCGCTGACGAAATGCCCGTGGTTGGAAAAAGTGCCCGACCAGGAAAAGTATACTTGCGGCATCTATCACGACCGTCCGGACGACTGTAAACACTACCCGGTCGATATCGACCAGATGATTCGCGACGCGTGTGAAATGCTCGAGCCGCGTGACCTCGTCAATCCGAAAAAGGCACAGCAAACGCTTGACCTCCTTATGTCGGACAGCCGCCCGCCAGTGTCCAGGTAAGCACCCGGAGAATCAGTCGTACCTGGCCCGTTCGGCCAGTTTGACCGCGTCTTCGTAATGCCAGGCCACGACACTGACATTCTCCCGGTTCACGGACGGGTCGCCCGCGCTGTCAGCAATCTCGGAATCTGCGAGCAACCACTCTATGAGCTTGGTCGCGCCGTCAGGATTGTGCGCATGTCGCGCGATGCCAACCGCCTCGACATCGGCGTACCAGGTCGCGGGCACAATTGCCTCAAGATCTGTAGTCGCGATATCAAGTGCTGTGTTTGAGACGATGCCGATACCGCAGGCCCCACTCTCAATTGCCCTGATCAGCTGTGCTTCGTCGTCAAACGGCGGTGCCGCGAGATTCTTGATCCAACCTCGTACGACAAGTTCTGCCGGTCGAACGCCGAGTTCGCTAACCATCGTCGCAATGACCGTTCGGTTCACGGATATTGCGGACGAAGACAGGCACAGCGTTCCCGAGAATTGTGCTTCCGCGAGCGCGCCAACATCAGGCACTTCGTCGGCATGCAGGCCGGCAAGATTGTGCACGATTACGGCTGATCGGACTTGCGTTCCAAACCACAAATCATCCGGATCCCGGGCCCACGCTGGCACCTGCTTCCGAGCCGGCTCCGAAAAGAGCGGCCGCAGCGCGCTCTCGTCAGCGGCTCGCCATGCATCGACGACGGATCGGGTCACTAGCACGTCTGCCGGCGGCGATATTTTGTTCCTGATCATGTCATCGACAATGCCGGTCGCTGCGCCCCGACGAACGATAACCAGAACACCGGTTTTTTCGGTGTACCGTTCAGCTGCATCGACGAGCGCTGCGTCGTCTTCGAAAGCTGCGTAGACAACGACAGGCTCTTTTCTGACCTCAGTCGACTCCGGTTCGGGTGATTGCCCGCAACCGGCGCAAAACACCGCGAACAAAGCCAGAATCAGGATTCGCAGCATGATCAGCCCTCGTCCACTGCGACCTGGTCGCGGCCGTCCGACTTTGCGCGATACAGCGCTACGTCGGCGCGAGCGATCAGAGACTCGCCGATGGTCTTAAGGTCATCGACATCGGCATCGGCATCGGGTGTAACGCCCGCAATACCGATGGAAGCCGTTATCGCCTGCTGCTCGCCGCCCGGCAGTTGATAGGGCGCCGCAGCAATAGCCTTTCGAATGCGCTCAGCGAGTTTTACGCCGGAGGAAATTTCGGTGTCGGGAAGCAACACAATAAATTCTTCGCCACCGTAGCGGGTCGCAATATCACTGGCACGAACCTGCGCGTCGATGCGGTTTGCCAATTCCTGCAACACAGCATCGCCTGCCGCATGACCAAAAGAGTCGTTGATCTTCTTGAAATGATCCACGTCGAGCATCAGGCAAACGACGTGATGACGATCGCGCCGCGCTCTCGCAAGTTCCTCATTCAGACGCACCTGCAGGTAGCGGCGGTTGTGCCAACCGGTGAGAACGTCGGTGAAACCGCTGCGCAGCAGGCGCGCGCGATTCACTGTGTTGTCGACGCAATAGGATGCGATCACACCGAGATGAGCGAGGAAATCCGTCGCGTGCGCGCGCGTGTATCGTTTTGCATCGCGGCTACCGAGATTGATGCTGCCGATCAGCTCCCTGCGATGCGTCAACGGAATCATTGCCACACTGGCAAGATCTCTGGACTGCGGAAAAATGAGTTGATGATCACAGGTCGCGAATGCGCCGAGCCAGGGCTGGCGCAGCGCGACATACTGCGGTGCGAGGCCGGTCAGAGATTCCACCATCAACAAGCCATCGAAGCCCTCGACAGGCGTTCCGGCTGCCAGCAACAAATGGCGCACATCGTGGTCGGGGTCGCAGAGGACAATTGAGACGTGGTCGAGGCTGTGGCTCGAACGCAGCCCGTCAGTCAGCTCGTGAATCAGGGTTTGCAGGTCATCGGCATGCAACAACCTGAGTTCCCGCTGCTGCGTACGATGCATCTTGGCATCATTGCGGGCGACCTCGGCTTTGAGTGCATCGAGTTCCCTCTCGGCCGCCACCAGGCGGGTGTTGAGATCATCTGCGGTTTCCATGCTCGCATCTCTCCTGTCGTTGTTGCTTTAGCCGCGCAAAGCCATGTACTGGCGACCTTTCTCCATGAGTTCGATAAAACTTTCTTTGTCGCCGCTTGCGACACTTTCGCGAATCCGGTTCGCTGCGTCGCAAAGGGCATCAAGTGGTCCAAGTCCGAATCTGTTCAGGTTCTGAATCTCAAAATACAGGTTCGGATTGTCCTGCGCGACCGCTGCCGACACGAGCAGCTGCGAATCGAATGTTGTCGACGACAGTTGCGCGAGTTTTGGTGCCGCCTCACCACTCTCGGCCAGTGCCGTGAAAAACGCGATGTTCAGAGCGTGCGACAAACCGAGCACATACGCGATCAGGCGGTCATGATCATCGAGTCCCATATCAAGCTGATCAACCATAGTTGAGCTGAACAGATCTTTCGCCGCCTGCGTTGCCTCGGGCACGCCGGCATCGCAAAAAATAAGGTGGTGACCCGAAAGTAACCGGGTTTCCGGCCCGTACATTGGATGCAGTGAAGTAACGCGGCAACCGGCACTCCGCAGCTCTGTCAGTCCATCGATGAGTGGTGTCTTGAGTGAGCCAATGTCGAACACGAGACCCGCCGGCTTGAGAACCGCCAGCTGCGCGAGGATTCGGCCCGAAACGGCGAGCGGCGCAGCGACAACGATTACCTCGTAGTCGACACCGGCGTCGGTCCAGCTGTTGAACCGACCCGGTCCGTTATCGACGCTGCTATCGGCAATCGTCGTATCGAAACCCTGGGATGCGAAGAAGTCGACAAACCAGCCGCCCATTTTGCCGGCACCACCGATGATAAGTACGCGTTGACCGTCCCCTTTGCCCTCGGCAATGACGCGTTCGCGCTCCTGACTTGCCAGCGAGGAGCGAATCAGCTTTCGCAGCACGTCTTCAGCCAGCTCCGGGTCGATACCGAGTTTCTCCGCCTGGGCGCGGCCCATGTCGAGCACATCTTTTTCCCGGGCATAATCGCGCGTACCCGTGCCAGTGGACTGCTTATTGCGGCCTATGCCGCTGACCAGGCGCTGACGTTCGGCGATCAGGTCGACGATTTGCCGGTCGACGGCAGTCAATTCTTTGCGCAGGTCGTCAAGACTCATATTTATTGATTCGGCTGAGGGTTGGTAAAGAACTCCGTTTTACAGGAGACAAGCGACGCTCGGCAAGCGACATCGCGTTGTCGACAGGCCGGCAATCGTGAGAATATCGCCCTCCGGAACGTAAACACAGTGGAGCCAGACAACAATGAAGACACGCGCTGCAGTCGCCTGGGAAGCGGGCAAACCACTCGAGATCGAGATGATTGACCTGGACGGGCCGAAGGCCGGCGAAGTACTGCTTCGAAACGTTGCGACAGGTGTGTGTCACACGGACGCGTTTACCCTGTCCGGCGAGGATCCTGAAGGGATATTTCCGGCCGTCCTGGGGCATGAAGGTGGTGCCATTGTCGAAGAAATCGGCGAAGGCGTGGCGTCTGTGAAGGTCGGTGACCATGTCATCCCGCTGTACACACCTGAGTGTGGTGAGTGCAACTTCTGTACGTCCGGCAAGACCAACCTGTGTCAGAAAATCCGTGTTACTCAAGGCCAGGGCCTGATGCCCGACGGCACGTCTCGATTCTCGGCCAACGGCAAGTCAGTCTACCATTACATGGGTACCTCGACGTTCAGCGAGTACACCGTGCTACCTGAGATTTCGGTCGCGAAGATACGCGAGGAAGCGCCTCTCGAGAAAGTTTGCTTGCTCGGTTGCGGCATTACGACGGGCATCGGCGCGGTCCTGAACACGGCCAAGGTCGAGCCTGGCGCATCGGTGGCGGTATTCGGTCTGGGCGGAGTCGGTCTGAGCGCCATCCAGGGCGCGGTCATGGCGAAGGCCGGCCGCATCATCGCCGTCGACATCAATGCAGACAAGTTTGAACTGGCAAAACAGTTCGGTGCGACCGACACGGTCAACCCGAAAGATCACTCGGCGCCCATCCAGGAGGTCATCGTCGACATGACCGACGGCGGCGTGGATTACTCGTTCGAGTGCGTGGGCAATGTCACGCTTATGCGTGCTGCACTCGAGTGTTGCCACAAGGGATGGGGTGAGTCGGTCATCGTTGGCGTCGCCGGCGCCGGCCAGGAAATTTCGACACGACCGTTCCAGCTTGTGACGGGTCGCGTATGGCGCGGTACAGCTTTCGGCGGCTGCAAAGGCCGCTCGCAACTGCCCGGCATGGTTGACCAGTACATGGATGGCGACATCAAGATCGATGAATTCATCACCTACACGATGCCACTCGAAGACATCAACAAGGCCTTCGACCTGATGCACGAAGGTAAGAGCATTCGATCGGTCATTCACTATTAGCCATCATTTCTATGGCGACAGGCCCCGCCAGTGACTAAGGTCGCCGTCGCGACGACGTCGCAGCTTGCTGCCGATGGCGCCAATGAAGTTGCCAAACTCGGCGGCAATGCGGTCGACTGTGCGCTCGCGGCGGCTCTCTTCACGATGAATACCGAACCGGGTGTCTGTGCGCTGGCGGGCAGCGCATTCATCACGGTGTGGCAGCCAGATGGTGATCCGGTTACGATCGACGGCAATGTCGCAGTTCCCGGTATGGGGCTACCGGCCGGAGATCGCGGCCACGCCATCAGTGAAGTAACGCTCAAGTATGGCGGTGGCATCACCACGCTGGCCGGCCCGGGTTCCGTAGCCGTGCCTGGCTCGCTGGCCGCTATCGAGAAGGCATGGCAGCGTTTCGGAAATGCACGATGGGCAGATCTTTTCTTGCCGACCATTGCGGCGACTCGAGACGGCTTCCCGCTGTCGTCGGCATGTCATTACTACCTCGGTTATGCGGGCAAGGAAATATTTGATCGCAGTGACGACGGCTATGCCGCCCTGCACTCCGACGACGGCACTTTGCACGCAGTAGGCCATCCGGTCGTGGTGCCGCACCTGGCCGACACCTTGTCGGCCATCGCCGAAGACGGCGCGCGCATTTTTTACGAGGGCGAGTTGGCACAGAAAATTTCCACGCACGTTCGGGACGCTGGTGGCGCCCTGACGATGCAGGATCTGGGCGACTTCGAGGCCATCGAACGCCCGTCATTGACCGTGGATATCAATGACTGGACGATCGCCAGCAATCCCCCGCCCGCGGTCGGCGGTGCAACGCTTGCTGCGATGCTGCTGGCCTGTTCAGACCTGTCCCAGGAGAACTGGACCGCTGACGCACTGGCGCGGCTAATCGAGGTGCAACGCGCGACACTCGATTTTCGCAAACGGCGCCTCGACCTTGCCGATGACGTTGGTCCGGAAGCGGCGCGCCTGCTCCAATCCGCGGCCAACGGACAGCTGGTGAGCAAATGGGCGTCGGCATCGACGGTGCACACATCGGCGGTCGACGAGAACGGCGTAGCCTGCGCGGTGACAGCCTCGTCAGGATATGGGTCCGGTGAAATGCCGCACGGCACGGGCTTGTGGCTCAATAATTGTCTTGGCGAACTCGAACTCAATCGCCGCGGTCTTGATGCCGGGCCACCGGGAATCCGCTTGCCATCAAACATGGCGCCGAGCATCGCCCGTCGCAGCGGGCGGGTTCTGGCAGCCGGGTCTCCCGGGGCAGATCGCATCACGACAGCTTTGCATCAGTTTCTCGTCAATATCCTGCAGATGGGCATGTCGCTCGAGGACGCGATCGCCCACCCGCGGATTCACGTCGATACGAGTGGCGAGAGTGAGAGACTGATGGCGGAACCCGGACTCGACCTCCCGGACATCGACATGCCCGTCAACGTAATGCCGGACCTGAATATGTACTTCGGTGGAATTGGTGCGACACTTGTCGACCGGGAAAAAGGCTTCCAGGTTGCTTCAGACCCGCGGCGCGACGGCGGTACGCGGATTTGCAGCGCGTGATGCCCTGACAAGATTTGTGGAGAAATTGTGATCGATCCTTGCTCAGCGACGAGACTGCCCGCTGAATTGCCATCCGACCCTATGCGTTGGGCGAAAGCCTGGCTCGATGAGGCGGTATCAAAGCAGGTGCAGCGAAACCCGAACTCAATGACGGCGATTACGGTTGGTGACGGCGGGCAGCCCGCCGGTCGCGTTGTCCTGTGCAAGGATTTTGTTGCCGATCCCGGTTATCTCGTTTTTTACACCAACTACAAATCAGACAAAGTTCAACACCTGGAAAACAACCAAAATATTGCGTTGCTGTTTCATTGGGATGTGTTCGGACGGCAGGTACGCATGGAGGGTGAGGCGGTGCATTCGCCTGCTGAAGAGAGCGATGCGTACTTTGCTTCACGAGACTGGGGAAGTCAGATAGGTGCCTGGGGCTCCGACCAGAGTGCGCCGCTGGAGTCTCGCGCCGCGCTGATCTCACAGGTGGGCAAACGCGCAATGAAACTCGGCGTCCAGGCTGCGAAGAACCTTACGTCCATCGCTGTCGAAGACCGGCCCGTTATCGCGCGACCGCCTCACTGGGGTGGAATTCGCGTCTGGCCCAGACGTATCGAACTCTGGATAGAGGGTGGCGACCGGATCCACGACCGGGCACGGTGGGAGCGATCCCTGTCCCGCCGTGAACACGATCTGTTCGACGTCGGGGGCTGGTCCGGCACCCGGCTGCAACCCTGATCCGCGGTTTGTTCAGGGTCTGCCTGGCAATTATCCTGCTGCTCTCTGCAGTCTCTGTAGAGGCCCAGGTTTCGTTGACGCGAGGTACCAACTTCTCGCTGGATGTTGCGGCTGACGGCCGCATTGCGTTCGACCTGCTCGGCGACATCTGGATCATCCCGAATGGGGGCGGTGTTGCCCAGGCTATTTCCGGTGGACCCGCCGCCGCACGACGGCCACGCTGGTCGCCGGCAGGCGACGCCATCGTTTTCCAGGCGCGAGATGACGGTCAGGAACAACTCTGGTTGTATGACACCGACAAAGCAACAGCACACAAGCTCACGGCAGGTCATACCTTTGACCATCATCCCTCGTGGCATCCCGACGGTGACCGCATCGTGTATTCAAGCGATCGTCTCGATACGGGCATTGATCTGTGGGAACTCGACCTGGCAACGGGCCTGACCTGGCGTATCAGTGACCTGCCAGGTGACGAATCCGAACCGGCCTGGTCCGCGGACGGGGAGGATCTCGTCTATGTACATCGCCTGGACGACAAATGGTTGTTAATGCTGAGGCGCCACGCCCAGCCTGACCGGATGCTCCTGTCTTCGACTTCACGGCTGTCCAGTCCTGCATGGAGACCTGACGGGAGCCTGATTACCTACTTGCGTCACGGCGTTGATGCACTCGTCACTGAAATGGTTATCCTGTCCGAACCGCTGCTTATCCGGCCGTTGATTGAGAATGAGGATTTCTTTGTCGCGCCGATCGCGTGGCGAGATCGACAGGCGATGCTGTATGCGGCCAATGGCCTGATTCGAAAACGCGATTTCAATTCCCGGACATCGAGAAACCTATCGTTTCGCGTCACGGTCTATCCCGACAAAACGCCACGACCCGGACCACCACAGGCCCGCGACTTACCTCGGGCAAACGAACCCGACAGACGACTTGTTGTACGTGCGGCGCGTTTGTTCGATGGCGTAGGTATCGGCTATCGCGAAGGTGTGGATGTCGTCATGGATGGTGGTCGCATCGTTGCTGTTGAACCTCACCGCGATTGGCCCGATGCGATTCTGGTCGACATGGGCGATCTCACTGTGGTGCCCGGGTTCATCGACGGCCAATCGAATCTACCGACTGACGTCGATGTGTCGCTCGGGCCGAAGTTGCTGACATTCGGCCTGACAACCATTGTTGCCGACACGGACAAGGCTGAGGCTCTGAACGCAGTCTGGTCCGGCAAGGATGTGCCTGGCCCACTCGTTCTCGGACGGGACTGGCATCTGGACCTCGCGACCGTATCGACGATGAATCTGCGAGCAGACGCGTTGCCTGTGTCACCGCTTGGCATTCGTTATGAGGACGCCCATCTTGCAGACGTTGCCGAGGCCGTCGCAGTCCTGTCCGGCCTGGCGGATGCGACGACGCCTGGTCTCGAGCCACTGTTTCGCTCGCGCCAGACAATGTTGTTGAACGGCCAGACCAACGCAATGCGCCGCTTCAGCGAAGCGCCCTTGTTGGCCGCACAATCGTCATCGATCGTGCTTGGCAGCAAGGCCAATGGACTGCCACCGGGGGTCGCATTGCATGCCGAATTTCGTGCCCTTGCCGGTGCCGGACTCGACGAGGTGCACGTGCTGCGGACCGCCGGCATCAATGCCGCCAGGGCACTCGGACTTGGTTTACAGGTAGGGCGGATCGCGCCCGGCGCAAGTGCGGACCTCGTTATTGTCGACGGTGACCCGCTCAATGACATCGACGACACATTGAAGGTGGTTGGTATTGTCCGAAATGGACGGTTTTTCAGTGTGATTGGGCTCATCGAGCGTGCCCAGAAGACCGGATCCGTCGAATAATTTGACAAATTACCAGCTCACTTGGAACGGTTCGCACACAAATGACGGTCAGTTACCGAAAGGCCTTTAGTAAATTCTTTATTTTCTTAGGCTTACGCTCGCTAGTTTTGGAATCAGTTGATGTTGGGTGCAATAATTGCGTCGGTTTCCTTTACAAAACACACACAATCTTCTGCTCAAGCAACCTGTACCAACCGCTAAATACTTGATATCGGACCGTCTGTGACGTGTTGGCACAGGTCTTGCTTTGAATACTCTGCCCAAGCGAAGTGTAACTGCACTTGGTATCACTCAACGGCTACTTAACAGGATTTAGACGCCAGAAGAACAATAACTACAAAAAAAATAAGATCCAAATCCAATAATAATAATATTTCTGTATCCGGACGCCGAATCTGCAGTTACCTCTTTTAATAATAAAAAGAGAAATTAGCCCCGCCGCTCACGCCGCGGGGCTTTTTATTGGGCGGCACTTTGGTGAGTACCATGAGTCGGATACCGGTATTATCCAAATCACACAATGCACCGGAGTTCATCATGAAAACAATACTCGCGCTTTCGACTATTGCTCTATTTATTGCCGGCTGTGGTCAACAGGCCGCTGACCCGGAGCCTGTGGCCAGCGCACCTGCTGAGCCGGAGGTATCCATCTACGCCGCCGCGATCGACAGCGCGACGCGACCCGACGAAGACCGGGCCAGTGATGCGGGTCGGCAACCCGCAGCTGTCCTTGAGTTTGTCGGTATCCAGCCGGGTGACGTCGTCCTCGAGATGTGGGCAGGCGGTGGTTACTACACCGAGCTGCTCGCACACGTCGTCGGAGAGAACGGCAAAGTTGTTGCGCACGCAAATACGCCGATTATGGCGTTCGCGGGCGAAGCTCACGAAAAACGGCACGCAGACGGTCGCTTGCCGAACGCCGAAATCCTGATCGCTGAAAACAACGAACTGGCACTTGAGGCCGATAGCTTCGACGCGGCTACAATCATTCTTAACTACCACGACCTGTACTGGTCATCGGAGGAGTACGGTTGGGATCAAATCGACATTCCGGCATTCCACGCCCAGTTGTTCAAGGCCATTAAGCCGGGCGGCATTCTCGGCATCGTGGATCACCAGGCTGCGAGCGGCTCACCGGGAGAGACCGGAAACACATTGCACCGCATTGATTCGGCCATCGTGATCGCCGAACTCACCGCAGCGGGTTTCGTACTCGATGGCGAAAGCGATGCATTGCGCAATGCCGAAGACGATCACAGCAAGGGCGTCTTCGAC
>WTCH01000114.1 GCA_013138675.1 Woeseiaceae bacterium
TGCTGGTGCGCAGTAATGCAGTCTCCGGCGACGAGGCCTATCTCGTCGTTCGTTATGAATATACGCCGGGATTCGGCGACATCGACGCCGTTGCGACAGGCGGCCAGGTGCATTACTGGTTCGGCGATCACGTCAAGCTCGGTGTGACCTCCAATATCAACGAGCAGGACGACTCCGACAGTACGATGAATGCTGCAGATCTCACGTTGCGCTGGAGTGCGGGATCATGGCTGAAGCTGCAGCAGGCAGAAAGCGAAGGCCTCGTCTCGTTGCCGTCGGTCTCCAATGACGGTGGCTTCGGTTTCACTGCCTACGATCCGGCATCCTTTGTGAACGCCGAGGCCGAAGCCCGGCGCGCAGACATCAGTCTCGATCTCAGCGACTTCGTCGAGTTTACGGACGCACAATTCAGTTTTTATGTGCAGGAAGTCGGCGCCGGCTACTCGGCGCCGGGCCTGAACACGCTCACCGATACCGAAAACTATGGTGGCGCATTGTCGCTGCCGATGGGCGACAAATTCTCCATGCGCGCCAAGGCCGACAACCGCGTGCAGGAGCAGGGCGTTGAGCTCGGCACGCAGGAATACAACCTCGCGTATCAGTTCAACCAGAACTGGGATATCAGCGCAGGCTATCGACGCGATGAGCGTACTGACAACTCGATTATTGTTCCCCTGACCCAGGAGCAGGGCGTTCGCGCCGATGCCGTCCTGCAGGTCAGTTACGATTCCCAATCGACCTGGGACACCTATATGTTTGCACAGGACACCTTGTCGGTAACCGGTGACAGGCAGGAAAACTCGCGAGCGGGCTTTGGCGGATCGTATCGCCTGTCGGACACGTTGCGCCTCGATGGCGAAGTCTCCGACGGTGACCTCGGATTGGGTGGCCGCATCGGCACCAACTACACGCATTCCGAACAAACCAGCGTGTACGTGAACTACGCGCTCGAGAACGAACGCACCGACAACGCCACGCGCAGCGTTCGCGGACGCGGCGGAAATCTCGTCGCCGGTGTGAAGTCACGACTTGGCGACAGTACCAGCGTGTTCCTCGAGGAGCGTTACCAACACAGTGACACGATGACCGGGCTGACACACGCAACGGGAATCAATTTCGCGACGGACAGTGGCTGGAGTTTTGGTCTCAACACGGACATCGGAACGCTGCAGGACACCAACACGGGCGCCGAAACTGACCGTGTCGCCGCTGGTGTGCAAATCGGTTACGGCTCGGATGCGCTGCAATTCTCGAGTGCCGTTGAATATCGTGATGATGATACCGAACAACTCAATCTCGGCAGGAACCAGCGCGAAACCTGGTTGTTCAAGAACAATTTCAAGTATCAGATCAGTGAAGGCGGACGTTTGCTTGGCAAGCTCAACCATTCTGAGAGCAGCAGCTCGATGGGCGCGGTCTATGACGGCGGGTTTACCGAGGCGGTCTTCGGCTACGCGTACCGGCCCATCAAAAATGATCGGTTTAATGCATTGGCCAAATACACGTACTTCTATAACGTGCCGACAACGTCGCAATTAGGGTCACAAAACGTTGCAGCCGAGTTTGTGCAGAAGTCCCACATTGCCGCTGTCGACGTAGGCTATGACATCACGCCGAACTTTTCGCTCGGCGCCAAGTACGCGTATCGCCTCGGCCAGATCAGTCTTGACCGTGATAACCCTGAGTTCTTTGACAACAATACGAGCCTGTACGTTATCCGCGGCGATTACCGCTTCCGGGATAACTGGGAAGTGCTGCTCGAGGCACGCATGCTCGACATGTCAGACCTGAACGAGAGCCGCAGCGGCGCCCTGGCAACCGTGTCACGTTATTTCGGCAAACACCTCAAACTTGGTATCGGCTATAACTTCACCGACTTCTCGGATGACCTGACCGACCTGAGTTACGACCACAGTGGCGCCTTCCTGAGTGTGACCGGCGCGCTGTAGTTTCTCGCGCGATGCACGCCGGTATCGTTGTAATGCAGTGTCAGGACGATATCTTCCTGTAAAGCGCCCAGGCAACGAGAAACGACAATCCCGCAATACCTGCCACGCTGTTAACAGGCGCAAAAAGCTGCGCCAGCCATTGTCCTTCCACGGCTACGAGTGTGTCTGGCAGGAGCTGTGTGGCCAGGTCGACAGCGCCAAGCAGCGGTGTTGATAACCACCAGGCGACCGGGGCCAACAGCAACCCGGCGAAGACCCAACTGATGACAGTGCGCCTCTGACCTTTTTCGACGTCGGCCATGACCCGGGCGACGAAAGCCTCATCCGCGGTGTCCTCACGCGCGGTGTCAAACATCGCCTGCAGGCCAGGATCTCGTGCGTCCGTCATGATGATTTCTCCTCAGTTGGCATGTCCTGGTACGCGGCCAGGGTGCTTTG
The DNA here is from genome assembly GCA_013138675.1 of Woeseiaceae bacterium. GTDB lineage: Bacteria > Pseudomonadota > Gammaproteobacteria > Steroidobacterales > Woeseiaceae > UBA1847. Next base: position 2,388 of record WTCH01000114.1, read on the forward strand.
CAGTCGCTGCGTGCCTCGCCGAATATGGGACTTGACGGTTCCTAACGACATGCCGGTGAATTCTGCTATTTCGTCGTGCGTCATGCCCTCGTGATACGACAACACGATGCACAGTCGCGCGCGGTCCTTGAGTGTTGCGAGTGCCCGATCGAGATCCATGGCGATGCTGGCACTGTCACTACCGCCGCCTTGTAATTCGATATCGGCGGCATGATCGAGGGGATCATTCTTACGGGCTTGCTGTAACCAGGTGTTGATAGCGAGGCGCTTTAGCCAGGCGGCAAACCGACCCGAATGGCGCAACTGGTGAATCGTCCGCCAGGCCTGCAAAAAGACCTGCTGTGCAAGGTCATCAGCGAGTGCCGGATTGTTGCAGCATCGCAGCAGCAGGTTACGTATCCATGCCTGCCGACGCCGCAGCAATTCCGCGAAGGCGCTGCGATCGCCCTTGCGTGCAAGGCCGACGAGCAGCGCTTCTGCGCTACCGGAATACAGGTCTGGTTGCATGGACAAGGTTGCTCGACCAATCGTTACATCGGCGACCTGTCGTTACGGTTCTCCGAGC
>WTCH01000062.1 GCA_013138675.1 Woeseiaceae bacterium
TGGTGTCCCTGACGGGGAGTGATACGCGGCCGGATCCAGGGTTGTTTGTGGTACCGGAGTGACGATAGTACGTGGCTATCGCCCTATATCTATCTGCCGCCCTCTCGAAGGCACAGCAACAATCTCGTGATTCGCGAACCAGGCGGCTGCGGTATTCACGAATTTACAGCGCCTGGACGCAGGCCTAGGCTGACCAAATGCAAGAAACACCGGCACTTGCGCAACGCCTGATTACCACTTCGATTGCTTCGTCAATCGTTTGCGGGGTTTTCTGGTTTGTCTTTTACCTGGTTCTTGATGGCGACCTAATATCATTTGACGTCTCGATGTGGGCCGTGCTCGTCGCCGTTCTGGTCGGCGCGCTGGCGTGCTTTTTGATTGGTGGTGCGATGCTCTGTTGCATGTTCAGCCATTGCGTAGTGCCGCGAAGAGCATACGTTGCACTGTTGCTTGGTATTTCGATGTTTATATTGAGCTATTTCGGAATGCAGTGGTGGGCAGGTGAAAATCTCGACTTCTTTTCAACCCCGCTTTACAGCTAGTCTTAGCCAAGGCCATGCGGAGAAAGGGTGGGGTGGCCGCTTCTAAACGAGTAGTCGCTGGCATCGAATCAATCGCCGGTTACACTGTTACCCATGTTAGGCGCGATCGTAGGTGACATCGTCGGCTCAGTGTAGGAGTTTGACGACCAATTCCGCAGCAAGGACTTCCCCTTGTTTCGCGAAGACTCGAAATTCACGGATGACACGATACTGACCGTCGCCACGGCCGATGCGCTCATGACCGATCTCTATTTCGCAGCCAAGTACCGTGCCTATGGCAAGAAATATCCTTTTGTTTGGTGCCCACTTTGGTGCCAATTCCAGGATCACTTACCGTTACTCAAGAGCAACTACCGAGCCACGAATTCACGGACAAACGTGCTCTTAAGTGATTTCAGGTTACGCTGGGTTGTGAAATCTATTCACTGAAAATCCGCGTCTGCCCCGAGGCCTTTGAACAAACCTCATTTTGAAGGCCGGCATTGTCCACTATACTGGGGGAAGTCCAAACGCTCGAGATACTGGAGCGATACGGAGTTATAGAGGACCGAAATGAACTGCAATAACCCCGGCATTTTGACGCAATACCGCTATCTTGCAATGTTCGCAGCCCTGCTGCTGATCGCCGCATGCTCGCGAGAGTCACAGCCTGAATTGAATCCAGAGTTCGAGCGCCTTGCCGCTCGAGCGATGAACGTCACGATAATTCGCGATGACTTTGGCGTGCCGCATATTTATGGAAAGACTGATGCGGATGCAGTCTTTGGCCTTTTGTACGCACAGGCTGAGGATGACTTTAACCGCGTTGAGCGCAACTACATTTGGGCAACGGGGCGCCTTGCCGAAGTTGACGGTGAAGAGGCTATTTTCAGTGACCTTCGTGCTCGACTCTACATGACAGTTGAGGATGCCAAGTTAGCCTATGAATCTGCACCGAACTGGCTCAAAGAACTGTGCGATGCGTTTGCCGACGGGCTGAACTATTACCTCGCAACACATCCCGAAGTGACACCCAGACTGCTGACCCATTTCGAACCGTGGATGCCGATGTATTTTTTCGAGGGGTCGATCGGTGGCGATATCGAGCAAATTCCGGTTGACGGAATCAGGGCGTTCTACGGTGAAGGCCGATCACTTGTGGTCGCGAAAGAGGCGCAGGCGAGACGCGATGACATTCGGGAGCCAGTTGGCTCGAACGGTTTTGCGATTGCGGGTGAACTGACCGAATCCGGCAACGCAATGCTACTGATCAACCCACACACTTCTTTCTATTTTCGAGGCGAAGTACATGTCGTCAGCGAGCAAGGCCTGAACGCCTACGGCGCGGTTACCTGGGGACAGTTTTTCGTCTACCAGGGGTTCAACGAGAATACCGGCTGGATGCATACTTCGACGCGACTCGATTTCATGGATGAGTTTGTAGAGGACGTGTTCGAAGAAAGCGGGCGGTTAATGTATCGCTACGGTGACGAGACCCGAGCCGTTGACGTGTCGGAGGTTACTCTCAAATATAAAGACGGCGATACGATGGCGGAGCGAATCTTTCCGATGTATCACACCCATCACGGTCCGATAACCCACATGCTCGACGGACAGTGGGTGGCCAGCAAAATCAATTGGGATCCCGTCAACGCCTTGCGACAGTCTTACGTTCGCACCAAGCAGGACGATCATGACGGTTTTCGTAACATGATGGACATACGCACCAACTCGTCGAACAATACCGTGTACGCGGATTCAACGGGAAACATCGCTTATTACCACGGCAACTTCGTGCCGCGGCGCGACCCCCAATTTGACTACTCAAAGCCAGTCGATGGCGCGGATCCGGCAACCGACTGGCAGGGCATACACACCGTCGACGAGATCGTCACGGTTTTGAATCCTCCGAATGGCTGGATCCAGAACTGCAATTCGACGCCGTTTACAGCGGCTGCCGAATTCAGTCCGAAGCGCGAGGATTATCCCAGGTATATGGCGCCCGATCCGGAGACTTTCCGCGGCGTTCATGCAATACAAGTCTTGACCGGTGTTTCCGACCTGACACTCGAGAAGCTAATAGAGCTTGCCTACGACCCATTCCTGCCGGGCTTTGAGCAACTGGTTCCGGGATTGCTGCAGGCGTATGAGGAATCAGGGCAGGACTATCCGGAGCTTGCCGACGAAATTGACGAGTTACGCGATTGGGACTTCAGGGTGTCTGTCGATTCAGTGGCGATGTCGCTGGCGCATTTCTACGGTACACAATATCGTGAGGATGGCGAGAACCCGGATAAGCTGAGCCGCTCTGATCTCATTGCATACTTCGGCAGTAAATCATCCTATGACGAGCGACTGCTCATTTTCAGCAGAGCCGTCGCCAAACTCGAAGCCGACTTCGGACAGTCGAACACTGCTTGGGGTGAGATTAATCGTTTTCAGAGAATCAGTAGCGAAATCGACCATCCTTTCGATGATGACGAACCCAGTCTTCCGGTGGGTATGGCTTCCGGGCGTTGGGGTGCATTGGCCTCATTTGGTGCGCGACGTTATCAGGATACAAAGCGCATTTACGGATCGTCCGGAAACAGTTTCGTCGCTGTGGTCGAATTCGGCGACAGAGTGCAGGCAAAGACGTTACTGGCTGGCGGTCAGAGTGGTGATCCCGACTCGCAGCATTTCGATGATCAGGCGCAACGCTATGTCGACCGGGCATTCAAGGAGGTCGCGTATTACAAAGAGGATGTCGAGCGCAGCGCGCAGCGCTCATACCATCCCGGTGAGACCTGACTTAATCGCGCGGTGGCGAACCCCATGGGTAGAAGTCACTTAGCACCATTTTCTCGAAAGGCAACCCGTCGAGTTTTGGTCCAGTCAGCTATGCTAGTGTCGTCGCCCGGACAAAATGTGCAGGGGGAGAGAGGTACTGACATGACCAGCCGAAAAGATGCACGATCACGAAAGGCCGCTTGCGTGCGACTATTGTTCTTTGCCGCCATGGCTTTCGACGCTGCATCAGCTTGCGCCCAGAATTCGGATACGATCCGCCAGTATCAGTTCGAGCCGGCATCGAGCGGTTACCAGATCGTCATGAAGGAAGTGCCGCAGCCGGTCGCCGGCGACAACGAGGTACTCGTTCGTGTCCACGCCACGTCACTGAATCGACGCGACCTCAACATGTTGCACAGAGATTACGATGAAAACACCGGTTATGCGGGCAGCATCCCGCTATCCGATGGCGCTGGGGAGGTCATTGCTGTCGGGCAGAACGTCACCCGCTTCGAGGTGGGGGATCGCGTGGCCGGCACCTTTTTCGAGAAGTGGAGCGACGGAGCACCGAGCGAGGAAGCGCTGTGGTCGGATCGCGGCGGCAATGCCGGCGGTATGCTGTCGGAGGTCATCGTGACACATGAAGACGGGCTGGTTTCGATACCCGATCATCTTTCCTACGACGAAGCAGCGACCCTGCCATGCGCCGCAGTGACCGCGTGGGTCGGGCTCTTCAAGCGCGGTCATATCGAGCCGGGCCAATACGTGTTGCTCGAAGGCACCGGTGGGGTCTCGGTTTTCGGGCTCATTTTCTCGGACGCCCTCGGCGCAAAGCCGATCATTACGAGTTCCCGCGACGACAAGCTGGAGCGCGCTATGGAAATGGGCGCCATCGGGACCGCAAACTACCGCAGCAACCCGGACTGGCAATCAGAAGCGAAGGACATCACGGGTGACCACGGCGTCGACCAGGTGCTGGATGTCGGCGGTCGGGACACGCTGTCCAAGGCGCTGGAGATACTCGCCTACGGCGGCCACATTGCATTGATCGGTGGTTTGTCGGGGTACGGCAGCGATGTGCCAACGGATGCGATTATGTGGATCAACGCGACGGTGAGCGGTGTCTATGTCGGGTCGCGTGAGGATTTCGAAGCGATGAACGATTTCATCAGCGAGCACGAAATTCGACCATTGATCGACCGTGTCTTCGACTTCGAGGAGGCTCCGGCCGCCTACGAGCTCATGGAAAGTGGCGACTTCATGGGTAAGATCGTAATCAGGCTATGAGGACCGTTTGGACGCCTTCGCCAATGGCGTCGTAGCCCATCGTAATAAAGAAGCGAACAACCATGCCAAATTTGAATTCTCGCCTGCTATGCATCCTCACGCTAACAATATGCCTGGGTGGCGTCGTCGGCCATGTCAGGGCTGCTGATACGGACCCGGACGGTCGCCTGTAC
>WTCH01000045.1 GCA_013138675.1 Woeseiaceae bacterium
GATTTCTTCCATGCGATCCGCGACGGTCGTGCCTCTGTCGTCACCGATACCATCGCCGAGTTCACAGAAAACGGCATACGCCTCGGATCAGGGGAAGAGCTTGAGGCCGATATCATCATTACCGCGACCGGACTCGACCTTTGCGTGCTCGGCGATGTGCAGATCAGCGTGGACGATCAGCCAATCGACATCTCCAGGACGTTTTCGTACCAGTCGATGATGTTCTCCGACGTGCCGAACCTGATTTCGACGTTCGGCTACATCAACGCATCATGGACACTGAAAGCCGACCTTACGGCCGAGTTCTCCTGCCGCCTGCTCAATCACATGACCGATACGGGTATGCGCCAGTGCACGCCACGCTTACAAGACCACGAACGGGACATGATCGGCAAAGCCTGGATCGAGGCCTTTTCGTCGGGCTACATCCAGCGAAAGACGCACCTTCTGCCGAAGCAGGGAGACCAGGCGCCCTGGGTCAACACGCAAGACTATGCGCTGGACAAGAAAACCATTGGGGAGGGCCCGTTGGAGGACGGTTTCCTGCAGTTCGCTCGCTAGGCGAAAAAGCAATTAGATTTACACACGTTTGGAAACGAACCCGCTGACCCGAGCCCGATACTTTCTGCCCTTGATTGGTCGGTTCGCCAGCTGCCACAATGCTTTTTTTGCATCAGCGTTGCGAATGGCAACGTAACTGCGAGTATCGAACAAATCGATCGAGCCCACACTGTCGCCCGGGACGCCTCCGTCCGCGGTGAGCGCGCCAAGCAAATCGCCGGGGCGCAATTTGTTCTTTCGGCCACCATTGATCTGGATGGTCGTCATTGCCGGGCTCAAAGTGTCCGCTGAACGTTTTGCGTCCGGGATTCTACATTTTTTCGGAAAAGCATCGGGCAACAATTCTTCGATATCCTGCCACCGCCATTCCTCGCGCTCCTCCACCAGGCTAACCGCCACACCCTGTTTCCCCGCCCTACCGGTTCGACCAATACGGTGAATATAAATTTCCGCCTGGTTGGGTAGTTCGTAGTTGAATACAGCGTCCAGATTCTTCACGTCGAGACCGCGCGCTGCGACGTCGGTCGCAATAAGTACCGTCGCACTTCTGTTCGCGAACCGCACCAGAACTTCAGTGCGCTCGCTTTGATCGAGATCGCCATGCAAGGCGACGGCAACAATATTTTGCGATACCAGGTAGTCGGCAACCTCTGCACAGTCAACCTTGGTATTGCAGAAGACGAGATTGAGCTCCCCGCCCCATGCACGCAAAGCACGAACCAGTTCGGCATTTCGGTTTTCCCTTGTTACGCTGCACCAACTTTGCACTATTTGCGCGGGCTGTTCGTCGTCGGTCACGTCGACGATTACAGGATTACGCTGGACGCGCTTGCTAACCGCCGCAATGCTTTCCGGATAGGTGGCACTGAACAAAAGCGTTTGTCGATTCTTCGGCATGAATTTCAGAATCGCATTCAGTTCGTCAGCGAATCCCATGTCCAGCATGCGATCCGCCTCATCGAAAACCAGTGTCTTCAGCTCTCCGGGCATCACCGTCTCATTGCGTAGGTGTTTCAGGACTCGTCCTGGCGTACCCACAATAATGTGGGGACTGTGCTGCAATGATGCGACCTGTGGCCCCAGCGGCACGCCGCCGCACAACGTCAGTATTTTTATGTTTGGAATGCCGCGTGCAAGTCGACGAATTTCTTTCGAGACCTGGTCAGCCAGTTCTCGAGTCGGACATAACACCAAGGCCTGTGTTCGAAACGTTGCAGCATCCAGTTTGTTCAGGAGGCCGAGACCGAAAGCCGCCGTTTTTCCACTTCCCGTCTTTGCTCGGGCCAAAACATCCGAACCGCCGATCATGTGTGGCAGGGTCTCGGCTTGCACGAGTGTCATGTCTGTATAGCCGATGTCAGTGAGGTTACGGAGCAAGGCCGGGTGAAGATCAAGGGAAGTGAATTTGCCCATGTCTGTTTCCTGCGGTAGCGCTAGATAAGGTCGGCGTCAGTGATGATCTCGACCAGGGATGGGCCATCGCGGACGAGGGCCTGCTCGAGTGCCTCAGCAAGTTTCTCCGCTTTCGTGACTCGAAACCCCTTGCCGCCACACAAGTTCGCGTACGCCGCGAAACTTGGATTGTGTAACGACGTTTGCCACACCGGCCATTCACCGGCGCGTTGCTCTTTGGAAATCTTGCCCAGCTGCGAATTGTTGAGCAGCACGTGTGTGATATTCATGTTGTATTTCACAGCCGTGTTGAAGTCGCCCATGTACTGGCCAAAACCGCCGTCGCCACTAACAGAGACGACTTTTCGCCCGCGATACTCTTCCTGGTCCTGTGTTGCCGCCCAGGCACCCATTGCAGCGGAGAATGAGAAGCCGATCGACCCCAGGTATCCGGACATCAGGATGCGCTGATTGCGGCATTCGAAATAGCGCCCGAACGAATAGGTGTTGTTGCCAACGTCGACAGCGATGACCGCATCGCCCGGGACGGCGTCGCTGAGTGCAGCGAATACAATCGCTGAATTCAGGCCGTTGCCCTGGTCATCGACAAGCCGGCTGCGTTTTTCTTCACGCCAGATCGACCAACGCTCGGCGAGCTCTGCCCGCTGGTCCGTTGCGGCAGAAGGCTCGGTGAACTCGGCCGCGATCAGCCTGGCTGTCACGCCGATCTCCGCCCACACCGGAACGGTTACGCCATGGAATTTTCCCAGTGTCATACGGTCGAAATCGACCTGAATGATCGGCCGCTTGGGCGTGATGCCCGTGTGATTCGAGAACGACGATCCCAGCGCGAGAATGGTGTCGCACTCATTCATAAACCAACTGGCAACGGGAGTTCCCGAACGGCCAAGCACGCCGGCAGCGAGAGGATGGTTGTCGGGGATCTGCCCCTTGGCTTTGAACGTTGTCAGTACCGGCGCGTGCAAACGCTCGGCGAGATCGATGACCTCGTCCATTGAATCCCGCGCACCGTAGCCGGCGATTATGATGGGTCGCTGCGCTTTCTTGAGCAGCGAGATCGCCTCGTCCAGGGCTTCCGCAGGCGGAGCTATGTGCTGTGCCGCAACCCTGCCATCCGGACCGGAGGCTTTGGCGTTCTCGGCAGCTGGCAAGGTTTGCACGTCATCCGGAAAAATCAGGTGTGAGACATCGCGTTCGACCACGGCCGACTTGCACGCCAGTGTCATCAGCTCGGCGTGTTTCGATGTGTGTAACACGGTCTGGCTGAAACGCGCGACGGGCGCGAACGCTGCCGCGAGATCAATCTCCTGAAAAGCGCCCGGGCCGAGCACCTGGGCATCAACCTGGCCGGTCAGTGCAAGGACAGGCGCCCGGTCGACTTTCGCGTCCCACAACCCGGTCATCAGGTTCGTGGCGCCTGGGCCCGCAATCGTCAGGCACGCCGCCGGTTTGCCGGTCAGCTTCGCGTAACCTGAGCAAGCGAATGCTGCCGCGCCCTCATGGCGGATGCCGTAATAATTCAGTCGCCCTGCCTTCTCCTGCAGCCGAAGTGCGTCGGCGAGGCCGAGGTTTGAATGTCCGACCATACCGAACATGGTCGTAACACCCCAATTGGTCATTGTCTCCGCCATAACGTCGGTAACGGTGGCCTGGTGCGCCGCATCCGCGTCGATACCGACATAGATGCCATCCTCACGCACATCAACCGGGAACAGTTTCTGTCCGGAATCCTCGTGTCCGCCGGGCGGCCTGCCAGTCTTTGGATCGAAATCCCAACCGTGCCATGGACAGCGCAACCAGCACTGCCCGTCCTTGCCGACTTCGATGGACCCCTCACCGAGCGGCCCGCCCTGATGCGGGCAGCGGTTTTCCATTGCTGCATACTCACCATCGATGTGTGTCAGCGCCATCGAATGTGTTACAGCTACTACCGTTTTGACGCGCCCCTCGGGCAACTCATCGACGTCCGCGACACGGTGCCACTCCAGTTGTTCGTTCGCAGTCGTCATTGTCCTGCTCCATCGTCCGCCGCTGGCAGCATGTGTTCACGCCCAGCCGACAACAATGTATTCCACAGATCGAGCAGGTAGCCCTTGGGATCATTGCTTTCGAGCAACGTCTCGTAGGTAAGCACCGCCCCACTGAATGAATCCGATTGCCAGCTTGTGCCGGCCGGCAGATCCAAGCCCGGAAACGCATCGGGAAAGGGATAGGCAGTAATATAGAAGTAAGGCTCGGGAATTCCACCATCGCCAAACGTGAAGCCGAAGTTCATC